>JBGTAU010000268.1:0-3468 GCA_041749675.1 Rhizobiaceae bacterium
TCTCCCCGCGCGCGGGGCGAGGTTAAACGCTCCGCCGTTTGGTTTTAACCTCGCCCCTCTGGGGAGAGGTGCCGAGCGAAGCGAGGCGGAGAGGGGAAAGCGCTGAAATAAAATAGGAAATCAAAAAATGGACGCCGCAGAAACCACCATCGAAGCACCGAAACGCGAACGCGGCGGCGGGCGTCAGACGCGGCGCGAAAAGCGCTCGGGTGGCCCAGTAGGTATTTATCCGGCCTATATCTCGCGCAATATTCCGACCTATGATGTGCTTTCGGAAGAAAACCTCATCAAAATCGAAAAGACTTCCGACCGCATTCTGGCAGAAATCGGTATTGAGTTTCGTGATGATCCGGTCGTGCTGGAACACTGGAAGCGGGCAGGAGCAAAGATTGAAGGCAATCTGGTCAAGTTCGAGCCGGGGCTGCTGCAAGAGGTGCTGAAAACGGCACCGAAGCAATTTACACAGCACGCACGCAATCCTGCCAAGTCGGTTGAAATCGGCGGTAAGAATGTGGTGTTCGCGCCTGCGTACGGCTCGCCCTTCGTGATGGATTTGGACAAGGGCCGCCGCTACGGCACCATTGAGGATTTCCAAAATTTCATCAAACTGGCGCAAGCCTCGCCCGCGCTGCATCACTCCGGCGGCACGATTTGCGAGCCGACTGATGTGCCCGTCAACAAGCGCCATTTGGACATGGTCTATAGTCACATCAAATATTCCGACCGCGCGTTTATGGGCTCGGTCACGGCCGAAAGCCGCGCTGAAGAATCCATCGAGATGGCGCGCATTGTTTTTGGCAAAGAGTTCACGGACCAAAATTGCGTCATCCTCGGAAACGTGAACGTCAACTCGCCGCTGGTGTGGGATGCGACAATGACCACCGCCATGCGGGCATACGCACGCTCCAACCAAGCGGCGGTGATTGTGCCGTTCATCCTTGGCGGCGCGATGGGGCCGGTGACCAATGCGGGCGCGATTGCGCAGGCCCACGCCGAAACCATGGCAGGCTGCGCACTGACGCAACTGGAGCGCAAAGGCGCGCCGGTGATTTATGGCAATTTCCTGTCATCGATGTCGCTGCGCTCCGGCTCGCCGACATTTGGCACACCGGAACCAGCGATTGGTTCGATGGTGATTGGGCAATTGGCGCGGCGCCTAGGATTGCCATTGCGCTGCGCGGGCAACTTCACGACGTCCAAATTACCGGATGCGCAGGCGATGAACGAAGGCACAATGTCGATGCTTTCCGCCGTGCATTGCGGCGCAAATTTCATTTTGCACTCGGCCGGATTTTTGGATGGGCTTTTGTCTATGTCCTACGAAAAGTTTGTCATGGACGCCGACTTCTGCGGCGCGTTGCATTCGTATCTGAAGGGCGTTGAAGTGGACGACAATTCGCTCGCTATGTCGGCGTTCGAAGAGGTTGGCCCCGGCAGCCATTTTTTCGGCAGCCAGCACACATTGCAAAACTACGAGACAGCGTTTTGGGATACGAATCTCTCAGACAATGAGCCGTACGAAAAATGGGAAGCCGCAGGCAGCCACGATGCGGCGTACAACGCCAACAAGCGTTGGAAGCGGATGTTGGATGAATATGTTGCGCCGGATTTGGACGTGGCCAAAGACGAAGAGCTGCAAGAGTTCATGTCCAAGACAAAAGGCTCAATGCAAGATGCGTGGTATTGAGAAAGCTTGAGGATGGCCAGCGCTGACCTGCCCACATTGATGACCGCCGTGCTCACCACCGGTCACGGTGGCTATGAGGTGTTGCAGTACCGCGATGATGTGCCGCGACCTGTGCCACAAGCGGACGAGGTGCTGATCCGCGTGGGTGCGGCGGGTGTGAACAATACGGACATCAACACGCGCACGAGATGGTATTCAAAATCCGTCAGTAGCGCAACGAGCGAAGGTAACGCAGGCGATACCGATGACAGCTCATGGAGTGGCGTGCCGCTTAACTTTCCACTGATACAAGGCGCGGATATTTGCGGGCGCATTGTGGCGGTTGGTGAAGGCGTGAACACCGCGCGGATTGGCGAGCGCGTGATTGTGCCGACCATGCAGCCGATGCCGGGCGGTGGCGTGTTTGATACATTTACCGTGGGCTCAGAATGCAACGGCGGCTTTGCGAAATATGTGACCATGCGTGCCACGCAAGCCTATGTGGTCAATTCGCCGCTGACTGATGTGGAATTGGCGTCGTTTCCTTGCGCTTACTCGACAGCTGAAAACATGTTGCACCGTGCTGATGTGAAAGCAGGTGAGACTGTGTTTGTCACCGGCGCATCCGGCGGGGTTGGTTCGGCTGCTGTGCAACTGGCTAAGCGACGCGGAGCACTAGTCATCGCGCAGAGTGGAGCTGGTAAAGCTGAAGCAATCATGGAACTTGGCGCTTCCAAAGTGGTGGAGCGTGGAGGCGATCTTGTTCACGAGATCGGGCGCGAAATGGTTGACGTTGTGATCGATATTGTCGGCGGTGCGACTTGGCCGCAGCTGCTTGAAATCTTGAGGCGAGGCGGCCGCTATGTGGTGTCTGGTGCTATTGCTGGCCCGATGGTCGCACTCGATTTGCGTACGCTCTATCTCAAAGACCTGACGTTCTTAGGCTGCACCGCGCAGCATCCGGACGTGTTCCCAAATTTGATTGGCTATATCGAGCGCGGCGAAATTCGCCCGCTCATCGCCCAAACATATGCGCTGCAAGACATTGTCGCGGCGCAGCAAGAATTTCAATTGAAGCGGCACGTCGGCAAGATCGTGCTCATACCGCCACAGGAATAAACCATGTCCAACGATCCACTCCTCCAGCCGTTCCAGCTCAAACATCTCACCCTGCGCAACCGCATTATGACGACGAGCCATGAGCCGGCCTACCCCGAAGATGGCATGCCCAAAGATCGCTACCGTGCCTATCATGTGGAGCGGGCGAAAGCTGGCATTGCTCTGACGATGACGGCTGGCTCTGCGGCTGTTTCGAAGGACTCGCCGCCGGTGTTTAATAACGTGCTTGTCTACAAAGACGAGGTCGTGAAATGGATGAAGTTGCTAGTGGACGAGTGCCATGACCACGGCGCAGCGGTGATGATCCAGCTCACGCATTTGGGCCGCCGCACGCGCTGGGATAAAGGCGACTGGCTGCCGACCGTATCGCCCTCACACAAGCGCGAGGCGGCGCATCGGGCGTTTCCAAAGCTGATCGAAGACTGGGATATGGACCGCATCAAGCGCGACTTTGCTGATGGTGCAGAACGCATGAAGGCGGCGGGCGTGGATGGCATTGAGTTTGAATGCTACGGCCATTTGCTCGATCAATTCTGGTCGCCGCTGACCAACATTTTGCCAGCGCCTTACGGCGGTAATCTCGAAAACCGCATGCGGTTTTTCTTTGAGATGTTAGATGGCGTGCGCGAGCGCGTCGGTCCGGATTTCATCATCGGCGCACGCTTTACGGCGGACGAAGATTT
>JBGTAU010000269.1:0-3004 GCA_041749675.1 Rhizobiaceae bacterium
GGGGCACCCCTCTCTGTCCTGTCGGACATCTCTCCCTCAAGGGGAGAGATCGCGCACCGCCGTTTTTACGCCCTCTGCGCGGCCAGCATCTTCATCACTTCAGCCACCATATCCTTTTCATCAATCACTTTTTCGCCAGCCTTGGCTTCTTTCCATTCGGCATTATCCGTGATGGTGGCGGCGATGCGTTTGCCTTCGATTAGGTCTTTGATAATCAGCTCGCCCTTCTCCCGCTCGTTGGCGCCTTGGATGATGGCGATGGGGCAGTTGCGGCGGTCGGCGTAGCGCAGTTGCTTGGGGAAATCCTTCGGATTGCCTTGGAACATTTCGGCGCGGATGAAGTATTCGCCCTTTTCATTCTTTGCGTTTCGCAAATCTTGCGTGAACTTTTGATAGCGACCAAGGCTTTCCGTATCGCGGTCCATCACGGTGACCAGCACAGGGGCGATGACGTCTGAGACATCCAGCTTGCCAAGGTTTTTCAGCGCGGTCATCAGGCGCGAGACGCCGATGGAGAAGCCGGTGGCCGGAACATCCTGCCCCGTAAAGCGCTTCACCAACCCGTCATACCGCCCGCCGCCGCCAACAGAACCGAACTGCACCTTTTCGCCCTTTTCGTTGGTGACATCGAACAGGAGTTCGGCCTCGTAAACAGGACCGGTATAGTATTCGAGGCCGCGGACGACTGAGGGGTCGATGCGGATGCGGAGAGTTCCATATCCCGCCGCCCGCACAAGGCTTGAGATTTCTTGGAGCTCGCGCAATCCTTGAACAGCTTTTGCACTGTCGGCAAAATCTCGTTCGAGGAACTCTAGCAAAACTGAACTCCCAAAAATGACTTCTTCAATCTCTCCATGGGTTTCGACTACTTCATACACAACGTCGTCGTTTGTACGCACATCGCGCTCAGAACTTCCAAAAACCGACTTTGGCTCTGTGGGAGTTACCGCAAACAACATTTCAATGCGCCGAATTTGCGTTTCTGCTAACCCCGCGCCCTTGGTAAAATCCCCGCTCTCGTCCTTGCGCCCAGCGCCCAGCAACAGCCGCACACCTTCAACACCAAACTTATCCAGCTTATCAATCGCCCGCAGTACGGTGAGTTTCTGGCCCGCATCGGTGACCCCAATGGCCTCCATCACGCCATCGAGCACCTTGCGGTTATTCACGCGGATCACGTAATCGCCGCGCTTAATCCCCAGCGCTTCCATCGTGTCGGCCATCATCATGCACATTTCGGCATCGGCCTGCACGCCCGGCGCGCCGACTGTGTCGGCGTCGAACTGCATGAACTGGCGGAAGCGGCCGGGGCCGGGCTTTTCGTTGCGGAACACCCAGCCTTGGCGATAGGTGCGGTAGGGCAGCTGGATTTCGTTGATGTTTTCAGCCACATGGCGGGCGAGCGGCGCGGTGAGATCATAGCGCAGGCTCATCCACTGCTCGTCATCATCCTGTACCGAAAACACGCCCTCGTTCGGGCGATCGGTATCGGGCAGGAATTTACCTAAGCAATCGGTATATTCCATCATCGGCGTTTCTACCGGATCAAACCCGTAGCGCTCATAAACCTCGCGGATTTTCGCAACCATTTTATCGGTGGCGCGGATATCATCGGGCGAGCGATCCACAAAGCCGCGCGGCTGGCGGGCACGAAGTTTTTGCGGCTTTTTGGGCTTGTCGTTCATGGGAAACTATCCTGCAATTCTGTTGCGCCCCTGTTAGCGAATGTGGAAGGGAGCGGCAAGGGTTGGCTTGCAATGGTTACGACCTATTGCTATTTGTATCTTTGTAGGATACAATATTTATATGATCCGAACCGCTAAAGACAAACGGATTGCAGACTTGCGGGCGGGAAAGTCTTTCAAGGGATTTCCGGCGGACCTGATATTGCGAGTACAGCGAAAATTAGCGCAATTAGACGCCGCTACTCAGTTGAATGACCTTCGCGTCCCCCCTTCAAATCGTCTTGAGGCGTTGAAGGGAGACAGAGTTGGTTGCTGGTCAATACGCGTCAACGACCAATGGCGCATATGCTTTACATGGGAAAATAGTGATGCGTACGATGTTGAAATTGTTGATTATCATTGAGGTTCAATCATGAATGCGCCGCGCCCTGTTCATCCCGGCGAGATTTTGCGCGAGGATTTTTTGGTGGACTACGCGTTGACTGCAGGCGCGCTAGCCAAGGCGATTGGTGTGCCACGTGACAGGATGGAAAAGATCATCCGCGAAAAGCGGGCTATGACCGCCGAAACTGCGGCGCGGTTGGCGCGGTATTTCAACACGAGTGCGCAATTCTGGCTAAATTTGCAAGCAAATTTCGATTTGGCGAGTGTTGATAGTAAAGCGTTGGCAGACATTGTGCCGCTGCGACCAGCAGAATTCACGCAAGAAACAGCAAGCGCTGGTGGATTTCAGGAGGCGTCGACTGATCCTTTCAAAGGGAGCACATAGTTTTGAGACTTGCCCAATGGCTCCCCGCCTTGTTTCAGCCGTCAACCGCGCCTACTTATACCCCATGAAAACCGGCATCCGCCTATTCCTCGTTCTTCTCGCCCTCGCCCTCACCGGCGCACCCTTCGGCATGGGCCGGATGATGGATGGTGCGCATGCTTCGGCGCAGGCGATGGACCATAGCCAGATGGGACATATGAACCATGGTGATGCGCCAGCGCACACATCTTCTGCGCCGCATTTCGTGATGTGCGCGGCGTGCTTTGCATTGCCAGTTAATGCGGTTCTGCCGCTTGAGCGGATTGCCTTTTCTGAAAACCTAAACACTTTGCCAACCACCATTTTATATGGCGAAGCCTTGTTACCCGACCTGCCCCCGCCCCGCGCCTGATATTCCACTTTCAACAATCATTTTACACGTTGTCGATGATCGCCAGCGTGAACATCATTTATGAAAAGGACTATTAGGATGAACAACAACACACTTATCACTGCCGCCGTGGCGCTTGTTATCGGGCTTGGCATCGGCTGGGTTGCCGCGCCCAAAATG
>JBGTAU010000270.1:0-4456 GCA_041749675.1 Rhizobiaceae bacterium
CATGAAACGCAAAATCGGTATCTTGCTCACCAGCAACGACACATCTGATTTTGCCAAACAGCATCCAACGCTCGGTGAAAAGTTTCAAACCCTGCTTCAGCCGTTGCGTCCGGATTGGACGTTTGATGTTATTTCAGTGAAAGACAATATCTTTCCAACTTCGCCCGATGCCTATGATGGCTATATCATTACGGGCAGTCCAGCGTCTGTGAATGACGATGATGAGTGGGTGAGAAATCTGTTAACATTCATCCGCAAACTGGCAGATAAAAACATCCAAACCTTTGGCTCCTGTTTTGGTCATCAAGCGATTGCTGTGGCGCTTGGCGGGGCCGTCGGTGTGTCCGCCAAGGGCTGGGGTCTTGGAACAGCGAAAACGCATTTCGATCAATTCGCGCCTTGGATGACGCCGCGCCACAGTGAGTTGACGCTGAGCGCAGCCCATTCGGAACAGGTTACACAATTGCCTGCAGAGGCGGTCGTTCTGGGCGGCGATACGTTTTGTCCCGTTGGCGCTTACCGCATTGGCAATCATGTGTTTGCGACAGAATATCATCCGGAAATGACTATGGATTTCATATCCGAACTCATCGATGCGATGGAAGAAGATCTGGATGCGGCGACCATTTCGCGGGCGAAAGCGTCATTAGAAAACGGCAATCAGGGTCGAGAATTTGCGCACTGGATTGTCAATTTTCTTGAATATTCAGATGCTTAGTTAGATTTTAGACATGACAGCGAGTAAATCCATCGCAGTCACATTGTCAAACATAACATGGCTGACCATCATATCTTCTGCGGCAACGCTGTCACGATCGAGGATGAGGCTGGCGAGCTTGCGGTGTTCTGCGGCCGACTTTGCGATGCTGCCCTTATAGCGATAACGGGCGCGGTAATAGGCAAGCAATTTGCGCGCGTTGGTTTTGATGAGATCAAGTAAAACCGGATTGTGCGCGGCGGTGGCGACAGTTCGGTGGAAATCTAAATTGCACTGGTAGTAGGCATCGGGTTGTCCATCGCCGTGCATTTCCAAATGGCGGTCACATGCCGCGCAAGCCGCTTCCAGCGCGATGGCCTCGTTGGCTGACAATCGCCGCGCGGCCAGCGCCGCCGCATGGCCTTCGAGCTTGGCATGGACTTCTAAGATTGCGAGAAATTCCTCAAGCGTTGGTTTGAAGACAATTGCTCCACCGCGCGGCTTGCGTTGTAAAATACCAACGGCATCCAAGTGCAACAGGGCCTCGCGGACGGGCGTGCGGGAAACGCCGAAAGTGCCGACCAAAGTGCGTTCTTCCAGCAAGTCGCCGGGCGATAATCTTCCCTGCTCAATCTCTTGAATGATATGCTCGACGATTTGATCTGTTTGGCTGCTCATAGCCGAACATATGTATTTTCAAAGGCTTTGTGAATATACAAAGTTGCAGATTAGAGCTGTATCCACGCCGTTTTTAGGTCTGAAAACTTATCCAGGGCGTGCAATGATTTGTCATGGCCGTTGCCGGATTGCCCGACACCGCCGAGTGGAACGGTGTTGTCCGCGCCGCCGTAGGTGTTCACATGCACGACGCCAGCGCGAATACTGCGCACCATGCGGTGGGCTTTGGAAAGGTTTGAGGTCCAGACGGCGGAGGCCAAGCCATAAACGGTCGAGTTGGCAATCCGCACTGCATCGGCCTCGTCTTTGAATTTCATGATGCCAAGGACCGGCCCGAACACCTCTTCTTGTGCTAGATGCATGGATGGTTCGATGCCGGAAAATACAGTTGGGGCCATATAGTACCCGCCAGTTTTTTCGAGCACACGCCTGCCGCCAGTGTGCAAATTGCCGCCCTCGTCTTGCGCACGGCGCACGAATTCTAGGTCTTTGCCCAACTGGTCCAAACTGGTCACTGCGCCCGCTTCTGTAGTCAAATCCAGCGGATCACCGACTTTGATTTTGGCCGCGATGGCAGCGACTTTTTCAGCGAATTCATCGTGGATGCTTTCTTCCACCAAGAGGCGCGAACCGGCGACGCAGACTTGGCCGGAATTGCGGAAAATGCCGTAAGCGGAAATTTTGGCGGCTTGTTGCAAGTCAGGTGCATCGGCAAACACTACATTGGGCGATTTGCCGCCGAGTTCTAAGTAACAGCGTTTCATGTTGGAGCGGGCAGAATATTCCATCAGTTTGCGCCCGACAAAACCAGAGCCAGTGAAGGCCATGACATCGACATCCATGTGGAGTCCCAGTGCTTCGCCGCAGACCGTGCCTTTGCCGGTGACCACATTGAGAACGCCGTCCGGCAAGCCAGCTTCCGCGCATAATTCGGCGAGGCGGAGCAGAGACAGCGACGCGACTTCGGCGGGCTTGAGAACCACCGAATTGCCAGCGGCCAGCGCCGGCGCGATTTTCCAAGAGCCGATCATCATCGGAAAATTCCACGGTACAATGACTGCTACCACGCCGACTGGCTCGCGGTGTATAAGGCCCAGAATGTTGGACGGCGTCGGCGCGATCTCGCCGTAAACCTTGTCGATGGTCTCGGCATAGTAGCGGAATGTTCCAGCGGCGCTGCCGGGTTCAGCTTTAAGTGCCATGGAAATTTCCGTACCATTGTCGCGCACGCCCAACACGGCCAATTCTAACGCGTGCTTTTCGATTAGATCGGCAATGCGGTGCATAACCTTCTTGCGCTCGGCAGGTGCGGTGCGGGACCAGACGCCGCTATCAAAACTTTTGCGCGCCGCTGCCACTGCGCGATCAACATCTAGCGCTGTGCCGCGGGCAATGCTGGAGAAAACTTTGCCGTCGATGGGCGAGGTGACGTCAAGCCGTCCGCTATCTTCTGCAGCGACCCAAGCGCCGTTGATAAATAAATCGCGCCCAGTAACGGCGAGTGCGCGCAGACGGTCAATTTCAGTTTGGGTCATTTGAGTCTCTTTGTGAGAGGAGAAAAAGCAGCATTTGTGCGCCGCCAAAGACTTTATAGGCGTTTAGCTGTTTTTGCCTAGCGCATTGAATATTGCCATTTCAATCTTCAAGTTAACAATAACTCGGCACTTTCAAAGTTTCATTATATGAACCATAGGTGCAATTATAGACTTGCCAAATTTTAGCAAGTGTGTCAAGTTATTTTACATGTTAACTGTCATGGCGATGGATACTCAATGGGTACTGTGAGCAAAGCCCTTGGTTTGATTGAGCTTTTGCGCAATAGCGATCAGGCGCTTGGGCTAACGGAGCTTGCGCGATTGGCAGATTATGACAAGGCGACGACGCGGCGACTGTTGCTTGAGCTTGCGGCGAATGGCTATGTTGAACAGGAAGGCGAGACGCGGGGCTATGCACTCGGGCCTGCACTGCAAATGTTGGGGCGGGCCCGCGAAAATCGATTTCCATTGAACCGCTCTATTCAACCGGTGGTGCGCGAATTGGCTGAGCTGACGGGCGAAACCGTGCATGCTACGGAATATTGCGCTGGCTCGCTGGCCTCAATCTTCACTGTAGAATCTTCTAAAGCGAACCGCGTAATTCTAGAGAACGGCCAGAAATTGCCACTGCATGCAACGGCGTCTGGGTTCGCATTTCTCGCTGCATCAACGGATACATTTGTTGAAAGCATTTGCAAGAAGCAGTTTGAGGCATTTACCGCAACAACGCCCCAAGGCCGTGATACGCTGCTGGAAATCGTGAAACAGACACGAAATCGCGGATACTCAATTTCCAACCAATCTTTGGAAGACGGCGTGTCCAGCGTTGCAGCGGCAATACTCGGTGTTGGCGGCAAGCCAATCGGAACCATTGCGGTTGCCATGCCCGCAAGTCGCGTCACGCCAGAAACGCTTGAAAAATTTGGCACACTGGTGCGCCAGCATGCCCAGCACATTTCATTGCGCCTCTTTGGCAAATCCACTGTTCAACCTTTTTCGAAGGCATCCTGAAAAATGGCAAATAACGCAGCACGCATACTTTTGATTGGTACGGGCGATACCAAATCTGATGAATTGATTTTCATGAAATCTTGTATTGAAAATGCTGGTGGGACAGCGTTGATGATGGACGTGTCTGTTCTGGGTGACCCGCAGTACAAACCTGACTATTCCAAGCACGACATTGCCAAAGCGGCGAACACCACCATTGAAGGCATCATCAATTCCGGCGATGAGAACTCGGCGATGGCTTTGATGGCGGCAGGCACATCCAAGCTGGCGCGTCATCTTTATGACAACGAAAAGATGGACGGCACAATTATTCTTGGCGGTTCGATGGGCACGGATTTAGCTCTTGATGTTGCAGCCGCGTTGCCATTGGGCGTGCCGAAATTCGTGGTGTCCACTATCTCGTTCTCGCACCTCATTCCGCCAGATCGCATCTCGACGGATCTGATGATGATCTTATGGGCAGGGGGACTTTATGGGCTCAACAGCATTTGCAAATCCGTGCTGAGCCAAGCCTGCGGCGCGGTGGTCGGCGCGG
>JBGTAU010000271.1:0-5009 GCA_041749675.1 Rhizobiaceae bacterium
CACAAAATCACCAATGGTCTGTTTGCCAGCGGCCACATCAAGTGCGGACAACACCATCATGACGGCCATACCGATGGCAAAGATAAAGCCTTGGCCAAAGTTAAGCCAACCGAGCGACGTCCATGTTTTTGTGGAGGCTGCCTCAAAACGCGCCATGGATTTATCGAAGCGATCAGCCTCCCACCGTTCGTTTCCGAAATATTTTACAGTTTCGAAATTCAATAATGAATCGACGGATTTTGTATTGGCTTCTGTATCAGAAGCATTCATTTCTTTGCGAATGGCGATACGCCAATCACTGGCTTTGACCGTAAACCAAGTGTAGAGCCAAACCGTAACAGCAACGACTAAAACGTAAATCCAAGAGTATTGCAGACCCAAAACCAGCGCCGTCAATGCAAACTCCAACACTGTCGGCGCCGTTGCCAAAATTGTAAATCGGACAATGTTTTCAATGCCTTTGGTCCCGCGCTCTATGACGCGTGACAGTCCGCCTGTGCGCCGCTCGAGATGAAATCGGAGAGACAACGCGTGCATATGCACGAATGTGCGATACGCCAGTTTGCGCACGGCATACTGGCCAACTGAGGCGAACAGCGCGTCACGCAATTGGTTGAAGCCAACCGATATAATACGTGTTGTATTATAGGCAATCACGAGCGCAATCGGTGCCAACAATACGGCGGGCAAGGCGACATCGGCGATGACTTTGCCGTTAAGCGCATCTGTTGCCCATTTGAACGTATAGGGAATTGCTAAAGTCAGCACCTTGGCCACGATTAGAAATAATGTTGCCCACACCACGCGCAGGCGTAAATCGGGCCGCTCTTTTGGCCACATGTAGGGCCAAAGATTTTTCAAAGTTGAAAGGGTTGAGCCACTTTCTGATGATACTGTTTTACCAGCCATTTCAAATTTTCCGATCTTCGGGGGTGCAGCAGTTCAGCTCAACACAGGCGCAAGCGCGGCTGGCGAACGTCTCAAACGCGTCTGCAACGCGTGCCAAACGCTGCTGATTAAGGCTGTAGCGTGAGCGCTGACGATCTGGTTGGTAGGTCACGATACCAATGTCAACAAGCACTTTCAAATGTTGAGAAACAGTAGATTGCGCCAGCCCTACCCTCGCGACCACATCCTTATTGCAACAAGCATCTGACAGTGACAAATGGCGCACTATTGCAAGCCGTACGGGATGAGACAGCGCGAGCAATTCGGCAGCAAGTTGCTCGTCTGTCGTCGACTCATCGGTTTCTAAATTTATCATTCATCGCCTATCGCCGATGAACGATTTGATTGCAAGAGGTGCTTTTTATTTATTGACCAGTGTCACGCTTTTTAATTTCTTCAGCACTGGCTGCTTCGCCTTCAGGCGTAGCATCAGGGATTGCCACAACCTGGCCAGGGAAAATCCTATTCGGATTAGGAATAGCATCTTGGTTGGCAAGATAAATTGTAGAGTAGCGCACGCCTCGCCCGTAGATGCGGCGAGAAATTTGCCACAAGGTATCGCCGCGGCGGATGATTACAGCCAATTTTTTATCGGGCGCGGCGTCACTGCTGACAGAATTACCAGTTTGCGTACTTGCTGCAGAATTTTGAGCGGGGGAAGCTGCGGCGAGCGCTTGATTTGCGCTGCTAAATGGCACAGTTGAGCGACCAAGCACTGTCACGCCATCGGCAGCAAGACCTTCTGCTTTGATGATGTAATCGCCAACAACAAGATCTTTTTTGATTTCGAGCAAATACCGATCACCGGACAGCGGTTTTGTTTCACCCAATATGACGTCATTGGCATATATGCGCACAGTGCCAACGCCCTTGGCGGCACCGGCGACGAATACATTGCCATTTTCCGTCTCGACAGCTTCAATCGTAACTGAGCCATTTGCAATAACGGGCGCTGGCTCAAGGGCGGGCGTTGGCTGTTGATCTGTTGCTGCAGCGACTTTTTCGTCGGCGGGTTTGGCTGGATCCGTTGCTTCGGACGCTTTGTCTGACGTTTTAATTTCTACTTGCACTGCGATCTCTGCCGCTTCTGGGGCGGTGATGATGCGACTGGGTTTGCCGGGCTCCTCGACGAGTGCAAGCACCGGTCCGCTCAGTTTTTCAGGTACAGAAACAGTAGCGGTTTCAACCGAAGTGGCGGAGGTTCCATCAACTAAGGTTTGGCGCAGCACAAGCTGATAATCGCCAGGCTTTAATGGGTTTTCAATAACGATGGTGAAATCACCATTGGCTTGAGCCGTTGTTGTGCCGAGAACGTTAGCGCCAGACAGAACTTCCACCTGCGCTTCTTTTTCTGCTTTACCAGCAATGAGTACGGAACCGTTGGATTCGACCCGCAACACATCAAATGTGGGTGCTAAACTTGGTTTTTCAGGAGCTGGGACAGCAGTTTCGCCGGTGACGACAGGCGTGTCAGTCTTTGCCGGTGACGTTGCTTCAGGCGTGGCTTTTGCGACTTCTGGCGGAGCAGTCTCTCCCTTTGCAGGCTCAACCGCTGATAATGCAGCCGCTGGCTGCTGCACGGCACCAGGAGGAGCAGAAAAATAGCCGTTGTAAGAAGCAACGCCGCCCAACCCCAGGACCGTCGCAAATCCAGCCATCAATGCCTTGTATTGATTCATATTTCCCACCCTGGTTCATCCAGCTATGTGATCTGCAATAAACTGTTTTAAGGCGTATCACAATAAACCGCACGTGGTTACTTGACCCGTGATTAATTGGCCTGCCAAACATAAGCATGAACAAGATTCGCTCTATTTGTGTTTATTGTGGTTCCTCGCCTGGGCATAGACCAGTTTACATGCAGGCAGCAGCACTGCTCGGCGCGGCGCTTGGGCAGCATAAAATTCGTCTGGTCTATGGTGGAGGCACCAGCGGCATCATGGGCGGTGTAGCTGAGGCAACGTTGAAAGCTGGAGGGGCAGTTCTTGGCATTATTCCTCGATTTTTGTTAAAAAAAGAGGCGCGTGACGGTGACCTTCATAGTTTGACTGAGCTCATCATCACCGAAGATATGCACCAGCGTAAACATGCTTTGTTTGAAAATTCTGATGCATTTGTGGCCTTGCCGGGCGGCATAGGCACCGTCGAAGAAATCATCGAGATCATGACGTGGGCGCAACTTGGCCGGCATAAGAAGCCAATCGTTTTTGCAAATATCGCCGGGTTTTGGGATCCAATGCTGCAGTTGATTGAGCATATGAAGAAAGAAGGATTTATCCACACCGCGAATTTGGTCAATCCATTGGTGGTGGATGACGCACAAGATATTGTTCCAATGATTTTGAGTGCCACAAAACTGCAACATACAGAGGGTAACGAGGACATAATTAGCCGCCTCTGAACCCACGAAAAGCTATTGATCAATAGAAATCACGCAGATTATGCACACCTTGAAAACAAAAGTGTTTTGTTTTCTTTTCGGATTGGCACCGATGGCCGTATCGCACCGAATGAACAAAGTTGCGCATGGACTTGGACTATATATGCGTTTGCCGACGGTAGAGCGCGCCGCGATATCGAAAATGATTCAACTATCCCTGACGTGGTGAAGCAAAATCTTCTTACTACGGAAGAATACTACAGCGTTGAATTTAATGGCGAGTGGCTGTTCGGTAGCATCCCTGATCTCGTACATCAGACCTACAGCGCGACTGAAGCCTTGGGACATTTGCGGTTTGCTTCCTCTAATAATCGCCTCATCACAGGTCGGCGCCGTCCTCTTCAGTCTCTTGAAAATGTTCGCATTGGTTTGGAAAAAGGAAAACTAGATCTTTTACGGCCATTGGATTTTCTCGATGAACTGATTTCCAGTTTGACCTCCGCGCTTTACAAGAAGATCGGTGAAGCGACTGCACGGCTTGATTCAATTGAAGTGCGTGTTGTCGGCGACGGCTGGCAAGGCGAGCGAGAACGTTTGAGCGATGTAAGACGGCGCGCGGTGACGCTTAACAGACACGTTGCATCAATCAACGGCGCATTTAAGAATGTGCAAACCATGCGCAACCACGAAATTCCAAACGAAACAAAGTTGTTGTTTCGCGAAATCTCGCAACGATGTTTGGCGCTGCAGCATGATGTTGAACAAGTGCAGGCGCGCGCACGATTGTTACAAGATGAGATCATGACACGCCTCTCCGAGCGGTCTAACAATCTCCTCACCATAATCTCTGTCATGACGGCTGTGATGCTGCCTGCGACGATCGTAACTGGCCTTTTCGGAATGAACACACAAGGATTGCCATTTGCCGAAAATCCCCATGGTTTTTGGTTCGCCAGTGGATTGGCAACACTTTTGGCAGGGCTCCTTTACATCTTAGTTCGATACATATTGAAAAGACTGTGATCCGATTTTTTCACCAAGAGGAATTGATAATCTTGACTGGCAGTGAATCTTAAAAGGCGACCAAGTGTAGATCTCGGTTGAAGACCAATTTTTGAATCCAATGCTGCATTTGATTGAGCAAAAGAAAAGTGAATGGTTTATCCATACGGCGAAGTTGGTCGATCCAATGGTAGTTGACGAATGTGCGAGATATAGTTCGATTGATATTGAATAAAGCTTCGATAGAGAAGTCTAAGGTGCTCAAGCGATCATTGAAATACTACGATTTTTCAATGATCGGTGTTTAACACTTATAATTTGCTTTTGCTGCTACTGCGTTTTCACTCTCAGATCACCGCGAAATCGAGATTGGTAAGCACCAGCCCATTGCTGACATCGGCAAACAGGATTTGGCCGCCAGCGACGAGACCGTTGGTGTCGTATAACAGATCGCCGGTGGTTTGATTGTAGATGATGCGGTCATCGGCGTCTTGAGCGCTGACGCTGAGGTTTTTGAATAGGTTTGCGGCCAATGTGCCGGTGGTGGCGAGCAACGTGAAGATGGCGTTTTCCAAGCGGATCGTGTCCGCTGCAACGTTGAAATCGCTGATGGTGTCGTGATTTGTTGCGGCATTCAGTGTAGTGTTAAAGTCGAAGAAGTCTGCGCCGCCAAAGCCAA
>JBGTAU010000272.1:0-2968 GCA_041749675.1 Rhizobiaceae bacterium
ATTTCAATGCCAGCTTGAATTTCACCAATCGTCACCGCGCTGAGATAGAGGTCATTGTCTGAAATGTCTTCCAGCCACAGCAGAACAGCTGGGTGTGGCTTTGGCTTTCGTAGTTCAGAAACGACATTTGTATCCAGCAAATACATGTTTCAAGTCAGTTCAACAGGGGCCCGGCGCACTTGCGCACCGCGCAATGGCAAGGCAAATTCCATTCTTGCCTCTTCAGTGAGCAATAGCTCTTTCAACGTGGGATTTGCGTTGTCTCTCAAGCGCCGCCATTCCCGCATTGGAACCAAGACCGCAGTTTCGACCCCGCGTTTGGTGACCAATTGAGGTCCATTTTGCGCGCACTCATCTAGCAATTCACTAAACCTCGATTTCGCGTCTTGAACCTTCCAGCTTTTCATAGAAACTCCTAAAAGACTAGTCATATAACTAGTCCAATTGGCTTCAAAAGTCAATTTTCTGTCTAAGAACAAAGTACAGTAGATTCACCCTTACAAACTACGCTGGGTGCGATCCCCTCCCTCCACCCATCGGATACGCCACATAGGCAAAGCGCCGACTATCCGACGACCAACTGTTCACATTAATCGTCCCCTGTCCGCCAAACAAGCTCGCCGCGCGTGTTGCCTTGTCCCAATCATCGCCGCGCACGAGCATCAATTCAACGTTCAAATCTTGCGGATGGCCTTCAGTGCCAGCCGGATAAGCCAAGTATACCGCCTTGCTGCCATCCGGCGAAATATGCGGAAACCAATCAACCGTCGTCGTGTTGGTCAGCCGCGTCTGCTCAGAACCATCCGTGCGCATTCTCGCAATCTGCGCATATCCGGAAAAACCTTCCGTGTTGAAATAAAGCCAGGCGCCATCCGGGCTATACTCAGGCCCATCATTGGGCACACTTTGATTGGTAATTTGCCGGTAGCCCGTGCCATCTGCCCCAACCGTATAAATCTCTGCCGTTAGCAATTTGAAAGTCTCAGATGTCTCATCCAGCCGAATCCCAACAAAGGCCAGCTGCTGCCCATCCGGCGAAACGCCATGTAGAAAGTGCAACAGCGCATCAGGATTTTCTTTGCCAGTAACTTTCGTTGCAACGCCGCCTTTCACTGGCGCACGATAAAGCTGCCAGTCATCATAGGCCGACATAAAAATATGCTCCCCGTCAGGGTCAAGCACATGATCATTGTTCAGCGGCGGCAGCCCATCAATAACAATCGGCTGCAGCGCACCACCATCCACCGCCAGCCGCCACAACGTGCCGGCACCATTGAGGATAAGATCATTCTCCCTCGTCCAGTTCGGCGCCTCCAGTAAAATCGAACCTGTTTCCAAAAGCAAAGAGCTTTGATTGGTTTCGGTATCAAAGATCCAAACTTGGCAGACCTGATTGAGCTTAAGTTCGCGTGGCACGGCTTTCATGCATGGGGCTTTCTGCAAATTCGAACGGTTAAACGTCACAGCAATCCTAGGCGCGTTTCACCGCCTTGCGAAGTCACCAAACGTCGCAATTATCGCAAAAAACAGCGTAGCTATGGACAAAGTTTGCCGCTCTGTCGCATAATCTCGACTATTGAATCAAATTCAGAACAAAGATCGGGATCACTGACATGAACAATCATTTGAATTTTTACATCAACGGAAAATGGGTAGCCCCTAAAAAGCCAGCCGTTATAGATGTCATCGATCCGTCCACGGAAGAAGCCTACACGCAAATTTCAATGGGCTCCAAAGCCGACGTCGATAAAGCCGTCGCCGCCGCCAAAGCCGCATTCCCCAAGTTTTCCCGCACCACAAAAGCCCGCCGCCTCAAGCTTCTCAATCGCATTCTTGAACTCTACAATGAGCGCAGTGAAGAAATTGCCCAAGCCGTCAGCCAAGAAATGGGCGCACCGATCACGTTCGCCCGCGAAGCCCAAGTCTGGGCAGGGCGCGTCCATCTGGAATCCACAATCGCAGCTTTGAAGAAATACAAGTTCTCCGAAAAGCGCGGCACCACCATGGTCGTCAAAGAAGCCATCGGCGTCTGCGCGCTCATCACCCCGTGGAACTGGCCGCTCAATCAAATCGTCTGCAAAGTCGCGCCTGCCATCGCCGCCGGCTGCACTGTCGTTTTGAAGCCGTCAGAGATTGCGCCCATCTCAGGCATCATCTTTGCTGAGATCATCCATGCCGCTGGTGTTCCAAAAGGTGTGTTCAACATGATTTCCGGAAACGGTCCAGATGTTGGCGCCCCCATGTCCTCGCATCCTGATGTCGACATGGTCTCCTTCACCGGCTCTACCCGTGCAGGCATTCTCATCGCTAAAGCCGCCGCTGATACGGTCAAACGTGTGGCACAAGAAATGGGCGGCAAGTCTGCCAACATAATCTTGCCAGATGCGGATTTCGAAGTTGCTGTTACCAAGGGCGTCGAAGGCTGCATGAGCAACACCGGCCAGTCTTGCGATGCGCCAACGCGCATGCTTGTGCCTGCCAATCGCCATGACGAGGCCTTGAAGATCGCGAAGAAGGCAGCTGACGGACTTCTCGTCGGTGACCCGCGCAAGGAAAGCACCGTGCTCGGCCCGCTGATTAGCCAATTGCAGTTCGACAAGGTTCAAAAACTCATCGACATCGGCATCAAAGAAGGCGGCAAACTCGTCGCTGGTGGCCTCGGTCGTCCAGAAAAGCTCAACCGCGGCTACTACACCCGCCCCACAGTTTTCGGCGGTGTTACGTCAGATATGACCATTGCGCGTGAAGAAATCTTCGGCCCAGTCTTGGCTATTATGCCCTACAAAGACGAAGCTGACGCCATCAAGATTGCCAATGACAGCATCTACGGCCTCGCCGCTTACATCGCGTCCACAAACCTTGATCATGCCCGCACTGTGGCCAAAGAATTGCGCGCCGGAACGGTCAACATCAACTACCCTGATTGGGACACAACAGCACCCTTCGGCGGCTACAAACAATCCGGCAA
>JBGTAU010000273.1:0-3881 GCA_041749675.1 Rhizobiaceae bacterium
GATTCCATCAACAGGCCAGGATCAACCGTGCGGCTTTTGGGTTCGAATACGATGCGCACATCTTCCGTCGATTCATCTCGGACATCGTCCAGCAATGGCAGTTTTTTCGCCATTAACAGCTCAGCGATTTTTTCGATCAGCCGCGATTTTTGTACCTGATAGGGAATTTCCGTGACCACGACGACCCACGTGCCACGACCTTGGTCTTCGGTGTGCCAGCGTGCGCGAGTGCGGAAACCGCCGCGGCCGGTGCGATAGGCTTCTGCAATTTCTGCCCGCGCTTCAACAATGATGCCGCCTGTCGGAAAGTCCGGACCTTGCACAAATTGCAAAAGGTCGTCGTCGGAGGCTTGCGGATTGTCGATCAAATGCAGCGCGGCGTCACAAATCTCGGCGGCATTATGTGGCGGAATGCTCGTGGCCATACCAACAGCAATGCCGCTGGACCCGTTGGCAAGAAGGTTGGGGAATGCGCCCGGCAAAACGACAGGTTCTTCGCCCTCTTCATTGTATGTCGGGCGAAATTCGACAGCATCTTCGTCCATGCCTTCTAGGATCAGCATGGACACAGCCGTCATCTTGGCTTCGGTGTACCGATAAGCAGCGGCGCTATCGCCGTCGATGTTTCCGAAGTTACCTTGCCCATCAACCAAAGGATAGCGCTGCGAGAAATCCTGCGCCAAGCGCACCAGCGCATCATAGACTGCCTGATCGCCGTGCGGGTGATATTTACCGATGACTTCGCCAACGATCAATGCGCATTTGCGATGTGGACCATCCGGCGGCAAGCGCAGCAGACGCATGGCATGGAGAATGCGGCGGTGTACTGGCTTCATACCATCGCGCACATCCGGCAGCGCGCGGTGCATAATTGTTGACAATGCATAGGCTAAATACCGCTCTTCAAGGGCGGCCTTCAGGTCTATCATTTCAGTTTCGGGGTGGTCCGAATCGGATGGTGGTGTCGTTTTGGCCATGAAATGCGGTTAGCAAGGGCGATTCACCGCGGCAAGGGTAGGAATCGCCAATACACCAATGAATAATCAGGCCTATTCGTTGCTAATCTAGTCATTTCGAGCCGGTAGACGTCCCTATCGAGAAAAAGCGCGTGAACGATGTCATTCACTTCCCACAAAAGAGTGCGATCATCCGCCTGCATTTCGTCAAAATTCAAATCTAATTTCGGCGCGCTTACAACACTTTATTCAGTGTGTTCATGGCACACAACGCCACCCAGTTTACGACAAGGCCCATTTCTGGCAGACTATTTGTCGGGGTAACTCAATTTTGTTCCTGAGAGGATTTCTACCCATGTCAACTGCCCGCAGTTTTAAGCTATTATCGACCACTGCACTGTTTTTTGCACTTTCTAGCACCGCTCACGCTGAAATTGATCCGGCAAAAGTTGTCGGTGCCATCATTGCTCAGTTCGCTGGCCAAGGTGTGCCGCTGACGGTCGAATCGTCTGAGTTATCCGGTTCAAACATCATTGCCAAAGGCGTAGCGATCAAGTTCGGCGAATCCGAAGCGAACAAGCTCGGTGACATTGTTCTGGAAAATGTCACAGAAGAAGGCGCTGGCTATCTCGTTGGTAAAATTGCCGCTCCCGTCACTAAGGTAGAGCAAGGCACCGAAAAATTTGAGTTCAACGGTGCGTCAATTAACAATGTGCATGTGCCGGCTGCGGATGAAACCGATCCTGTCAAACAATTGTTTTTGTACGAGTCCATTGATGTTGGCGCAATTAAGGTCGCAACTGGCGGCGC
Source organism: Rhizobiaceae bacterium (assembly GCA_041749675.1). Taxonomy (GTDB): domain Bacteria; phylum Pseudomonadota; class Alphaproteobacteria; order Rhizobiales; family Rhizobiaceae; genus JANMEX01. Next base: position 1,767 of record JBGTAU010000273.1, read on the forward strand.
TGAAGTGTTTCGCATGGACGGCGCTAAAGTGACGATGAGCCCGTATACCCCGGGCACAGCGTTGACATTTGATGCATCCGTCACTGGTCTTTATGGCGACTTGACCAAAATTCCTGATCCAAAATCTCAAGAAATGATCAAGGCCCTCGGCTACGGCGAGTTAAACGGCAGCGCAACGTCGAAAGGGTCTTGGAACCCGGCAGATGGGCGCATGACTATCACGGAAAGCGCCTATGACATTAAAGATGTCGGACGTTTGAACATGACGATGGATATCTCGGGCTACACCCCTGCATTGGTCAAAAGCATTCAAGACATGAACAAGAATATGGCTGGCCAAGACGAAAGCGCAAAGGGTTTGGCGATGCTGGGCATGATGCAACAGCTGAACTTCATTTCTATGACGCTGCGCTTTGATGATGCCTCGATCACGGGACGCCTGCTTGACTATGCAGCCAAACAGCAAGGCCAAGATCGCACCGCAATGGTCAACCAATCTAAGGCAATCATCCCGTTTATGCTCGCGCAGCTCAAAGATCCAGATTTTGCAGCAAAGGTAACAGCCGCAAGTTCTGCCTATCTTGATGCCCCAAAAAGCATCGAAATCAAAGCAATACCGGCCGCTCCAGTGCCATTTGCATTGCTGATGGCAACAGGCTCGACCACGCCAGAAGCATTGATCAAGCAATTGAATGTGACGGTTACTGCTAATCAGTAATGGTTGAAAACCACAAAACAAAAAACCCAGCAGAGATGCTGGGTTTTACAGATACCTACCTAATAAAAAAGCTATAATTGCCGCAAAAATTGCAAATACGCCGTTAAATACAACTGGATTTCTTTCAAAGATATTCTTTTTGTCGTCGTTGTTTATATTTAGTGTAAACATGATTTGCTCTTTCGACGGAACTTTGTCCACCAAAAGTTCCCCTTCAATTACGGCTTTTGAAGGCAGTTTTGTTGACGGTTGAACCCCTTTGGATCCCTCAATCGCAGTTTCAAGCTGAACAGTTAATGAACTCTCAATTAGTTTTTCAACTTGAGACACATCAATTTTCTTCGCCTCAAACGCTTTGTCCGCAAATTCTAAGGCCTTGTAATAAGGTTCTTTGTATGCAGCAATTTGTTCTGGAATGGTTTTGATTCCTGGCAGTCGAAAGCCAAATTTTGTACACAGAATCACATATGATATAATTCTTGCTGTCCGTCCATTTCCGTCTACAAATGGATGAATCCAATTAATACGCCAAAGTGCGTACGCGCTTAGATGCAATGCGCTTTTGCTTTCCCAATTTTCATTTATATAATCACAAAAATCCTCGCAAAGACTTGGTACTTAGCTGGCTTCTGGCGGTTGATGGACACTGCCGCTAATATTAATTGGTTGGGTCCGAAATGTCCCGGCAAATTTATTTATGTCTTCGAGGGCGAACCTATTTAATGTCAACAAGTCACTTAATTTTAAATTTACTCCAGATTTCTTTCTATCGAGCCAATGGTCAAGCAAAAGCATCCCAATATCGAACTGCCGCAGGGCGTTTCGCGCTTCGGCAAATGCCAAATGCTCTGGGTCGCTAATTAAATCAGGTTCATCAATGCTACTGTGCCGGTCAACCATATCGATTTCATCGGTTACTTTTTAGCAGCGCGAAGCGTATTACGAGCCTCGCGCAGTTCGTTTTCGGCTCTCGTTACTGTATCGCGCGTTATTCTAGCGTTTTCAATGTTCGACGAACCGAAAGCAAAATTACGCCTCTGTTCATCACGCTCCTTGGTCGACATTGCTAAATTGCGCGCTACTCGAACCAACTCGTTGATATTGTTCATTTTATAATTCCTCGATAAGATTCGATTTTCTTGACTGTAGATTGAAATTCCGAGATAGTAAACTAGGAATATATTCTTTTTATATTAATCCTTCTTCGCCGGATTTACCCGCAACGACAACTCACGCAATTGCTGCGGGCTGGCTTCACTTGGCGCGTTCATCAGCAAGTCTTGCGCTTGCTGGTTCATCGGGAACAGCGAAATTTCGCGCAAGTTCTTAGCGCCGACGAGCAGCATGACGATACGGTCTACGCCCGCCCCCATGCCGCCATGCGGCGGTGCGCCGTA
>JBGTAU010000274.1:0-6113 GCA_041749675.1 Rhizobiaceae bacterium
ATGAGTTGGTCAAAATCTGCATGCGCCGCTCGCGCAGGAATTCGGTCATAAACCAAGTGGTAGAGCCAGCATTGAGAATGATGGATTCGCCATCTTCACACATTTTTGCTGCCGTGCGCGCGACCAACCGCTTGCGTTCCGCATTGATCGATTGGCTGAGGCCAAAGGAACGTGCCGACAAATTGGGCTGCTTCGCGGCCTCCACCGGTTCAACGCCACCATGCACACGCCGGATCTGCCCCATCTCTTCAAGCTTGGACAAATCACGCCGCAGCGTTGCCGCCGACGCTCCGGTTTCACTGACGAGTTCGTTCACTCGGATGAGCCCACGCTCCCGAACCTTCGTCAAAATCAATTGCCATCTTTCACGCTCATGCATGAATCAAAACTACTCATAAATGATCATGATCGTCAATAAACAATCGTATTTTGTGCATTGCAATACTTTTTTGCACTGCAATATCGCATTTCTATGATTGACGATGAGCGAACATGATCATATCACTTGTGCATGATGACAGATTTTTTATTGAAATCCTTATGGGATGACTCACTCGCCGCAACACTGGATGAACCCGGTTTGTTGCTTTATCGGTCCAATTTATTGGGAAGCGATCTTCGGATTACCAACTTCGGCGGTGGCAATACGTCCGCAAAAGTGGCCGCCAAAGATCCTTTGACCGGCGCAGATGTGACCGTTTTATGGGTCAAGGGTTCTGGCGGCGATATAGGCTCCATGAAGCTCGATGGTTTTGCCACGCTTTATATGGATCGCTTGGAATCGTTGAAAAGTCTCTACAAAAACCTCTCCCAGGAAGATGCGATGGTTCACGCTTTGAATCATTGCATCTTCAACCTCAATCCCCGCGCGCCCTCGATCGATACCTGCCTGCATGGCTATGTGCCTTATGCTCATGTCGATCATGTGCACTCTGACGCAGTCATCGCGATTGCCGCGGCCAAAGATCAGGTGCGTCTCACGCAAGAAATTTTTGGCGGCGAAATTGGCTATTTGCCATGGCAGCGCCCCGGTATCGATCTCGGCATCAAGCTTGGCGAAATCGCTAAGGCCAACCCGCATTATGTCGGCGTCGTACTTGGCTCGCATGGCTTGTTCACATGGGGCGATACGGCCAAGTCCAGTTATGAAACAACACTGCGCATCATCAATGTGGCGGCAAGCTGGCTTGAAGCCAATTGTAAACGCCCCGCGTTTGGTGGTGAAAAAGTGCAGTCTCTTGGCGCCAGCGAGCGCGGTGCAATTGCCCGCCGCCTGCTTCCAGAAATACGTGGACGCATCTCAAAAACCGAAATGAAATCTGGACATTTCACCGATGCCCCCGAAGTGTTGGAGTTTGTAAATTCCAACCAACTCGAAGCATTAGCGCCGCTTGGCACTTCTTGCCCCGATCATTTCTTGCGCACCAAAATCAAGCCATTGATCGTGCCGCATGATGCTGATGCAGCCACAATTGACGCCTTGGTCGAACAATACCGCCAAGATTACGCGGCCTATTACCAGCGCTGCAAACACGCAAATTCGCCCGCTATGCGTGATCCAAATGCGGTGATCTATTTGATCCCGCAAGTGGGTCTCTTGTCATTTGCCAAAGACAAGGCAACCGCGCGCATTTCTGCGGAATTTTATATCAACGCCATCAACGTCATGCGCGGCGCGTCCGGCGTTTCGCAGTATCAAGGGCTGGATGAGCAAGAGGCATTCAATATTGAATATTGGCTACTCGAAGAAGCCAAATTACAACGCATGCCAAAGCCGAAATCCATGCAAGGCCGCATCGCCCTCATCACCGGCGGAGCTGGCGGAATAGGATCAGCGACTGCGCAACGTTTGCTCAGCGAAGGCTGCAATGTGATGCTCGCGGATATCGATGCAAAGTCTCTCGACGAAGTGGTTGCCGGTTTTGGCAAACGCTTTGGCGCAGATATGGTGCGCGGCGTGGTGATGGATGTCACCAAAGAACAAGCCGTTATTGATGCGTTTGATAAAACTTTGAACGAGTTCGGCGGCCTCGATGTGGTCGTCAACAATGCTGGCATCACGCTGGCTGCTAACGTGGAAGACACTACGTTGGAACTCTGGAACAAGAATATGGACATTCTGGCGACCGGGTATTTTCTGGTCGCCCGCGAAGGCTATCGCATTATGAAGCGCCAAGCTGTCGGCGGATCGATGATCTTTATCGCCTCCAAAAATGCCATTGCTGCCTCGCCCGGCGCGTCGGCCTATTGCACTGCAAAAGCCGCCGAAGTGCATCTTGCGCGCTGCATGGCCTTAGAGGGTGCGCCGATGGGCATCCGCGTCAATGTTGTCAATCCAGACGCGGTGCTGCGCGGCTCAAAAATCTGGCAGGGCGAATGGCGTCAACAACGTGCGGCGTCCAATAAAATTTCAGAAGACGATCTCGAGGAACATTACCGTAAGCGCTCGCTGTTGCAGCGTTCGGTTTTCCCTGAAGATATTGCCGAAGCCACCTACTTTTTTGCCTCCGATCTTTCCAATAAATCGACCGGAAATTTTCTAAATGTGGATGCCGGAAACGCTGTGTCCTTCTCGCGCTAAGAGGAAATACTCATGATCGAAGCAGCGCTGGTTGAAGCGGAAAACAGCAAAGCAAGCAAAGCCTTGCATGAAGATTATCAATCGCTCGGACAGCGCCTTGCGCGGCGCGGCATTGACATCGATGCCATCAAGAAAAAGGTCGCTGGCTATTTTGTTGCCGTTCCATCTTGGGGCGTCGGCACTGGAGGCACCCGTTTTGCCCGCTTCCCCGGCGTTGGCGAGCCGCGTCATATTTTCGATAAACTCGATGATTGCGCCGTAATTCATCAATTAACATGTGCAACGCCGACCGTGTCGCTTCATATTCCATGGGACAAAACCAACGATCCAAAAGAGTTAGCACAAAAGGCGAAAGCGCTCGGTCTTGGCTTTGATGCTATGAATTCCAATACATTCCAAGACCAAGTTGGCCAGAAACATTCTTATAAATTCGGTTCGCTTTCGAATGAGAAAAAGCCGACGCGCAATCAGGCCATCGAACACAACATTGACTGCATCGCGTTCGGCAAAGCCATCGGTTCAAAGGCGCTGACAGTTTGGATCGGCGATGGCTCGAACTTTCCTGGCCAGACAAATTTCAAAAAATCGTTCGAGCGCTATCTCGATGCGATGAAGGAAATAGTCAAAGCACTGCCAAAAGACTGGCGCATTTATTCCGAACATAAAATGTATGAGCCCGCCTTTTATTCAACGGTCGTGCAAGACTGGGGCACCAATTTAATGATTGCCCAAGAACTTGGACCTCAAGCCTTTTGCCTCGTCGATCTTGGCCATCACGCACCAAACGTCAACATAGAGATGATCGTGGCGCGATTGGTACAAGCCGGAAAACTAGGCGGCTTCCACTTCAATGATTCCAAATATGGCGATGATGATCTGGACACCGGCTCGATTGATCCGTTCCGCTTGTTCCTCGTGTTCAATGAATTGGTTGATGCCGAAGTGCGTAAAGCCAAAGGCTTCAAACCTGCACATATGCTCGACCAATCGCACAATGTCACCGACCCAATTGAAAGCCTGATGCGCTCGGCCAACGAAGTGCGCCGCGCCTATGCGCAAGCCTTGTTGGTGGACCGCAAAGCACTCGGTGAATTTCAATCCAGCAACGATGCCCTAATGGCATCAGAGACTTTGAAAGACGCATTCCGCACTGATGTCGAACCGATTCTTGCGATGGCAAGGGCAGAAGCTGGCGGCGCAATGGATCCAATTGCGGCCTATCGCGCCTCTGGTTACCGCCAACAAGTCGCCAGCATTCGGCCCGCTGTGTCAGGCGTAGGCGGCGGTATCGTATAAATTCTCACCGAGACACCCGTTATACGAACGTGAGGGTGCACATAAATACCCTTGCGTTTGCTATCATGTTCGTCCACTCAATGGATCTCATTTCCATTGAGAAAAACCCCGATGTTTCATGCACTAAAAGACCGGTTCAGGCTCAAATTCTCTGAGGAATTGCGCTTCCTGAATGGCATGAAAAACCAACCTAGAACCGTTGGTGCTGTGTGGCCAACTGGTCCGGTGATGGCGCGCAGCATGGCAAGCATTGTCAACCCAAATGCAGAATTGCCGGTTCTCGAATTAGGCCCGGGAACCGGCGTGATTACCAAGGCAATTTTGGAACGCGGCCTTGCGCCGTCCAAACTACACACTGTCGAATATTCACCAGACTTCGTGCGGGAATTGCGCATTCGGTTCCCGAATATCAATGTTTACCAAGGCGATGCCTTCAATCTCGACGAATCCGTTGGAAATCGCCGGTTTGATTGTGCAATATCGGCGCTTCCTTTGCTAAACTTTCCGACCGATATGCGTCAACAATTCATCATTGATGTCTTAGCGCGATTGCCAATGTCGCGGCCGCTCATCCAATTTAGCTATGGTCCAGCCGCACCAGTTTCTGCCAAAGAGGGTCAGTTTTCGGTTGAGCGCCATGATTTTGTGCTGCGCAATATTCCGCCAGCGCGTATATGGATTTATCGCTCACTGTAAAAACATCATAAATTTTTTTCCTTGCCCTGCCAACCTTGCCATAAAATAGACCTTTAGTTGTATTATTCCCTTAGGGAAGTTGTACATGAAAGGCAAGTTTGCATGTTGCAAAATATTTCAAAAAAAATATCTGGAAAATTTGATTCAGAGATCCGCTTCTTTAAGGGTTGGCTGAACGGCCCTAAGTCTGTCGGTACTCCATTTCCGACAAGTCGCTATACGGGCGAGGCAATGGCGCGCGTTATAAATGCTAATTCTGGTCTTCCGGTTCTGGAAGTAGGGCCGGGTACAGGTGTCATTACCAGTGCAATTTTGAATGGCGGAACGAGGCCAGAAAATCTTTATACTGTAGAATATTCTGAGTTTTTCGCCAGCGGCCTCAAAGCTGAGTTTCCTATGGTCAATGTAATCCATGGCGATGCCTTTGATTTGGACAATGCTCTTGGAAAACACAAAAACCTGATGTTTGATTGTGTAATTTCCGCGATACCACTTTTGAATTTTCCAATGAATATGCGGATTGCCTATTTAGAAGATATGCTCGATCGCATTCCCTTGGGACGCCCTGTCGTTCAAGTTACATATGGCCCGCTGTCGCCAGTGCCGGTGGGTTGCGGAAATTTCTCTGTGCGCCATCATGAATTTATACTCCGAAACATACCACCTGCTCAGTTGTGGATATATTCAAGAGGGACATCATCTACGTGAGAAGCGTTAGACTCTGCTCCGGGCACCGGTTAGTATGCAATCATCGAAATTGAATTCAAATCGTGTCAAAAGAGCAGCATGTCGCCAAAAATTCTTGTACTTGCCGGATCCAATCGTGTAGGCGCCTTTAGCGGTAAGTTGACTGATAATGCAGTCAAGGGGCTTTTACGTTTAGAGGCCGAAGTCACACGCATCTCACTAATCGACTATCCTTTGCCTTTGATGGATGAAGATTTGGAGCGGACACAAGGCATCCCCGAAAATGCACTGAAATTGGCGCGATTGTTTGCCACGCACGATGGTCTTTATATAGCAACGCCGGAATATAATGGTTCCGTCCCCCCCCTATTGAAAAATGTGATAGACTGGGTCAGCCGTGTTTCGCGAGACGGAGACCGACCTTTGCGACCATTTGCCAATAAAACTGCGGCTATCGGTTCATCATCAACTGGCAATTTTGCCGGGATCCGCGCCATTGGCCATCTACGGGCAATTCTCGCTCATATCGGCATTCAAGTCGTTTCAGAGCAATGCTCGGTTTCCAACGCGCAGTCCGCATTTGATGAGGCTGGCGATTTGCGCGATGAGCGCACGCGTTCAAATTTGGATAAATCATTGCGCTCACTTGTCGATTTGACATTTTTAAGCAATGGAGCGCGATCGTGACCGTATTGCAAACCACGAGAGACCGATTGATTGTCGCGCTCGATGTGCCAGAAGTTTTAGACGCGCGGCGCATTATTCTAAGCCTCGGCGACGAAGTGAGCTTCTACAAAATTGGTTATCAATTGGCATTTGCCGGCGGTTTAGAACTCGCGCGAGAACTGGTTGC
>JBGTAU010000275.1:0-1927 GCA_041749675.1 Rhizobiaceae bacterium
TTGATGCCGCCAGCAGCATTGATGTCTGCAGCAGCCTGTTCGGCACCCTTTTGCAACTGTGCGCCAAATGCAGCGTTAGGACCGGTCAATGGACCAGCAACGCCGATGAGGATTTCAGCGGCATATGCGCCGGAGAATGCCATCATGGCAGCAAGGGCGACGCCCGAGAACAAAGTTTTTTTCATATTGTAACTCCCATTGGGTTTTGTGAGGTCTTTTTTCCAGGCCCCGGCGGTGAATACCCCACCGCTTGGACCAGAACTTTGCCGATTTCTCAGCAAATGTCACGCTGATTCACACACTATTAATGATTTGAGTGCTGCGAACTAACATTAACATTAATTATCCGCGCTCTCTAAACGACAGCGGGGATAGTTTTTCATAGAGCCAGTGATACTGGGTCGTCATTTGGTTGGTGCGCGTATATCGATAACCGATGTAGGCCACGACGGCCAAAACAAAGGTATCGACCATATAGCGCGACACGCTAATGAACTGGGCTTCATAAAGTGCGAAATGCAGGAAGCGCACGCCGAGGCCCAAAATCAAAACAAATGCCAATAATTGTCCAAGGCCTTTCCAATCGGTGGCAACAGATTTTCCGATCATCCAAGCGGCGGCACAGCATAGCAATATAAACACATATTCGCCAAAGAGCGCGTGGCCGGTGAAAATATCAATCAGCATGGATTGTTTCCGATCTTGAATTTCATCAGTGGCCGCCTTCCAAATATGCGGCGCGTACTTCTGGGTTTGCCAATAGTTCAGCGCCAGTACCGCTCATGGTGATGTTACCATTGACCATGACATAGCCGCGCGAGGCGAGTTTCAATGCGCCAAAAGCGTTTTGCTCGACCAAGAACACCGTGAGGCCTTTGGTTTTGTTGAGAACGCGAATGGCATCAAAGATTTGCTTAATGATCAGCGGTGCAAGGCCAAGGGATGGCTCATCCAGCAGCAAAAGTTTAGGGCGGGCCATCAAGGCGCGCGCAATGGACAGCATTTGCTGCTCGCCGCCGGACAAGGTGCCGCCGCGCTGATTGATACGCTCCTTAAGGCGCGGGAAGAGCTTGAAAACTTCTTCGCTATCTTCGTCGTAATGCGCCAGATTATCGAGGCTTGCACCCATTTGCAGGTTTTCTTTGACCGTCATGCGCCCAAAAATGCGTCGGCCTTCCGGAGACTGAGCGATGCGCATACGCGCGATTTCAAAGGTTTCTGTCTTAGTGATGTCATGGCCATCAAAAATTACGGAGCCATTGCGCGCTTGCGGGCTGCCGCAAATGGTCATCATCAAGGTGGACTTGCCGGCGCCGTTTGCGCCAATCAACGTGACGATTTCGCCTTCGTGCACATCCAAGTTTACACCATTGAGCGCTTTGATGTTGCCATAAAAGGTTTCAACGCCGCGAATTTTCAGGAGCGGTTCTTTTGTCGCAGATGTCGACATTATTTTGCTCCTCCGGTTTTGGCTTTAACAGGTGTTTTTGCGAGCTCTTTGGCCTGGCTCATCCAATCCTCGCGGGCGATGCGACCATCAAATTCGAGGTATTTTTCAACGGCGATGATGTCGGCCTTTTTCCAAGCGGCGATCTGCTTGAAAGTGGTAATGCCGTGGGCGCGGAGTTTGCGATCATTGACCGGGCCGATGCCTTTTATGCGGGTGAGGTCATCGGGCAGGGTGGCAACAACTGGCTTTGGTGCTGGTTTGGCTTTCGCCACGACAGGCTTTGTAACTTTTACTGCGACAGGTTTGGCTGCGACAATTTTTGCTGCTTTCGCTACTGCCGGTGCGGCGTTCGCTTTTGGCGCGGCAGTTTTGGCTGGGGCTTTTGCCAATTCTTTGGCTTGGCCGATCCAGTCTTCGCGGGCGATGCGGCCATCAAACTCTAGATATTTCTCGACAGCAATGATGTCTGGTTTTTTC
>JBGTAU010000276.1:0-3578 GCA_041749675.1 Rhizobiaceae bacterium
TTCCCGCAATAACCAAGACCAGCGCAACGATATGAAAGCCTTCGAGCTTTTCGCCGAGTATCGCAATCGCCAGCGCAGTGCCGAATATTGGGATGAGGTTGATGAAAATTCCGGCGCGGTTTGAGCCGATGAGTTCTACGCCTTTGATGAAGAAGATCTGGCTGACAATCGACGGTAAAATTCCAGCATACAGCATAATTGCAATGCCGGTGTTTGTCGGGGCAATGAAGGTGCCATTTTGCCATTCGAGGAGTGTGAATGGGATTGACGCTAGAGCAGCCAAAGTGGCAAGGACGACGATTAAACTTTTCCAATTTATCTGAGGCTTGTAACGCAAGTAAACGGTGTAGAGCGTGTAGACCAAGACTGCTACCAGCACCAAAGCGTCACCGAAGTTGACGTCAAGGCTTGTCAGTCGCGCGATATCGCCGTGGATAGCAACCGTCATAACGCCCACTAAAGTAAAAACGAAGCCAGCAATTTGCCAAACTGTTATGTGGGTTCGGAATATTATGAAGTTGAAAAAATAGACCGCAGCTGGTCCCGCCGCTTGGACGATTGAGGCATTGACAGCAGAGGTTTTGGTCAATGCGGAATAGAGCAAAACATTGAAAAGCGTGAAGCCGAACACGCCGTAAAATGTCAGCAACCGCCAATGTTTGCGTACTGTCGGCCAATCTCGTTTAAGGTCATTGATGGCAAAGGGGGCGATAATGGCGGCCGCGATCACCCATCGCATTAATGTCAGCAACATCGGGGAAATGTTGCCAACGGCCATTTTCCCAGCCACAGAATTACCGCCCCAAAAGAGCATTGTTAGGATCAGCAAAAAATAGGCTAAATGAGTTTTGTTTTTAATCACTCAAAAACGTTAGCGGGTTTGCTTTGCATTTGCTAGCTATTCAAACGGTATGATTCAAAAGTTTATGAGTGATTATCGAAAGTAAGCGCGGCAATATTTGTAACAATTTTCAACAACACAGGCATTTCATGAACCCCTTGCAACTCGCAACTTACATGTTTCTTGCTATAACTTGGGGTTTTTCATTTGTCATTTTGTTGCATGTCGTTGAGTCCTTTGGTTGGGCGGGAGCTGTTGCCATACGTTCTTTGCTAGCAGGAGCGATTTTGTTGGTGGCCGCGCGCCTATCGGGAAAGATACTCAATTTCAAATTTGCTTGGAAGCATTTGATCATCGTGGGTGCGACAACTGTTGCCGGTCAATTGATGTTTCTATCCATCGCCACGCCACTTATCGGCACCGCCATGGCCGCGATATTTGTTGCGGCAATCCCCTTGTTTTCGATGGTGATTAGTCATGTGTGGGGCTTGGAAACCATTTCCAAGCGCGGCTTAATCGGCATTGCACTTGGCATTGTTGGTATCGTTATGCTGGTCGGGTTTCCAGAAGTTCCTTGGACCAAGGTTTTTCTTTTTGGCTGCATATCTGCACTCTTGGCTGCATTTTTTGCCGCGTATGGCTCTAACTATGTCAGCCGGCACATGGCGGATATTGGGTCATGGGAAGTGACCATTGGGTCGTTTATTGCAGGCGGATTGATAACTCTTCCGTTGATGTGGTTTGTCCCAATTCCCGTGGCCGTTACACCTGCTGCGATCGGGTGGTTGCTAATCAACGCCGCTGTTGTAAGCGCATTGAATTATGTGTTGTACTTTCGCCTCGTCTCGCAAATCGGAGCGACAAAAACAATCAGCGTTGAATTTTTGGTGACGGTCGTTGCCGTTATTGTTGGTACTGGTTTGTTGGGCGAGAGACTTTCGTTCATCCAATTTGCCGGCGCCGGTACGATTGTCGTTGGCTGTATATTGGTGTTGGGACTTCTCCCCGCGCGCGTGAAAGCTGAAATTCATCTTTGAATATGGGTAAAAATACCGTTTCAACTGTTTTTTTCTCGCAACTCGTTGCATCACTCGTTATAGAGCCGTGGGTAAAACTCCCATGTGCCCGACCGAACATTCTACTGCATCGGTCAAATGCTGCGGCTTTCTGCGCTCACGTGCTCTAATGTACGCTGTGCTCCGGTTCCCGAAAGATACTGCATTTGACTCACCGCAGCGAATTTTGGGGCGGCCACTTCATCAGTTTGATAATGCATCAGGAGACCTGAATGGCAAATGTCGTGGTTGTCGGCTCGCAATGGGGCGATGAGGGCAAAGGCAAGATAGTGGACTGGTTGTCCGAGCGTGCCGATGTTGTTGTGCGCTTTCAAGGTGGACACAATGCGGGCCATACGCTCGTCATCGACGGCACAAGCTATAAGCTGTCGCTGCTGCCATCCGGCGTGGTGCGCGGGAAACTTTCGGTCATTGGTAATGGTGTCGTGTTTGACCCCCATGCATTTGTGGCGGAAGTTGAAAAGCTTGCAGGTCAAGGTGTGAAGATTACGCCAGCGGTTTTGAAAATCGCTGAGAACACGCCGTTGATTTTGTCGCTGCATGGCGAATTGGATCGCTTGCGTGAATCGAAAGCGGCGCAGGGCTCCAAGATTGGTACGACGGGCCGCGGCATTGGTCCGGCCTATGAGGATAAAGCTGGGCGTCGTTCGATCAAAGTAATGGATTTGGCGGATCCAGCTTCATTACCTGCTAAGATTGATCGCGTGCTGGCGCATCATAATCCGTTGCGCCGAGGCCTTGGCGTTGAGGAAGTGAAAGCGGAAACGCTCCTCGCCGAACTCACGTCAGTGGCTGCGAAAATATTGCCTTACATGGATCGTGTATGGTCAATCCTCGACAAGCGCCGCCGTGCTGGCGACCGAATTTTGTTTGAAGGTGCGCAGGGCACACTGCTTGATGTTGACCATGGAACCTATCCTTTTGTGACATCTTCCAATGTGGTCGCTGGGCAAGCGGCCGCCGGTTCTGGCATGGGGCCGGGCGCAATCGGTTATGTGCTTGGCATTACGAAAGCTTACACGACACGTGTTGGTGAAGGCCCATTCCCGACTGAACAACAAAATGAAGTTGGCGAGTTTCTTGGAACTCGCGGTCATGAATTTGGAACGGTGACAGGTCGTAAGCGGCGCTGTGGCTGGTTTGATGCGGTCTTGGTTCGCCAAGCAGTCGCAGTCAACGGCATCAATGGAATTGCGCTTACGAAATTGGATGTGCTCGATGGTTTGGATGAAATCAAGGTTTGCACTGGCTATATGCTGGATAGTGAATTGATTGATTATCTGCCGGCAGGGCAGGGCGCACAAGCGCGTGTTGAACCGGTTTATGAAACGCTCGAAGGCTGGAAAGACACGACTGCCGGTGCGCGTTCGTGGAGCGCCTTGCCAGCGCAAGCCATTAAATATGTACGCTATATTGAAGAGCTGATTGGGTGTCCGGTGGCGATGTTGTCCACAAGTCCGGAGCGAGAAGATACAATACTTGTTACGGACCCGTTTCGCGATTAATCTATAGACAAATCAAACTATGCGTCGCGGCTCGCGGCGCTAGAAAATTGGCAGTGCGGGTACATGGCAGATTTCGTAGCAGTTTTGAATAAGACGATTGATGGACTTGGCGAGCGCAATACGCCGGAAATGCGCCAGAAAGTTTATGAACGCGCC
>JBGTAU010000277.1:0-6875 GCA_041749675.1 Rhizobiaceae bacterium
CGCCCCGCTTCCTAATTTTTTCAATGGCTAGGCGGAGAATTCCGAGCGTAGCAACGGGAAAGTGTTCTTTGAAAATAGGTACCTTTTACTTTCGCGCCGTCTGCCCGAATAGTATCTTCTGAGCTTCCTTATCATCCGCCAGATTGGTGCGGGCGCTATGGTCCTTGCCCACATCAATGCCTTTGATCACCGCAGGCCGCGCTTTGACAGTCTGATACCAGCGCTTCAAATGCGGGAAATCATCGAGATTCTGCCCTTGCCGCTCGTGCGGAATCACCCAGCCGATCGCGGCCATGTCCGCAATTGAATAGTCACCTGCCAAATAATCATGGTTCTCCAATCGTCGGTTCATCACGCCATACAGCCGGTTGACCTCATTGGTATAACGATTGATGCCATACTCCACCTTCTCCGGCGCATATTGGCGGAAGTGATGCGCCTGCCCCGCCATCGGCCCCAAGCCACCGACCTGCCAGAACAGCCACTCATCAGCTGCAACACGCGCGCGTTCGTCCTTGGGATAAAACTGACCATACTTGCGGCCCAAATATTGCAGGATTGCACCCGATTCAAATACTGAAATCGGCCTGCCGTCCGGCCCGTCCGGGTCAATAATCGCGGGCATACGGTTGTTGGGAGCGATCTTGAGAAAATCCGGTTCAAACTGCTCGCCGCGCCCGATGTTTACATACTTCACCTCATACGGCACGCCGAGTTCTTCCAGCATGATGGAAATCTTCCAGCCATTCGGGGTTGGCCAGTAGTACAGTTCGATTGGTGCTGCGCTCATGATCAAATCTCTCTTTCTGTCAAACCATAACGCGCGGTGGCCTTCGTGCAATCAAAATTACTGTTAACCAGCCTGAATGCCACATGAACGCTGCCCTCAGGCCGCATTCAGGCGCGAGGCGCTATCTTGTCATCATAAGGGGATAAGACAATGCGATTTGAAGACACAGTGTTAGCGCGGCGTTTCACCATCATCTGCCTCATCGCCACAATCTTCGGCATGAGTTTCGCCAATCTGGTGATCAGCCGCCCGGCTCACGCCAATAAATATGAAGCCAGCAGCCGCTGTGTCTTCGAATCTGGGCAGTCCTGCCAACTGTCAAATTAAACAGTTCTGACGTGAAATTGAGAAAGACAAGACCATGAGCAAGACCCAAAATTCCGTATCAATGTTCACAGTTCTCGCCGTTATGCTCGGCCTTTTCGCGGCACCCGCATTGGCGCTTGCCTCGTCAAATAATGATCGTCACGCCAAAATAAGTGGCGCGGGCTTCGTATTAATGGTGTCTTTACAGCGTAACGCAGGCTGAAATTACAAATTTCATGACGTTTGCATGAATTTTTGAAAAGGGGCTTTTCCTTCAGGCTACTTATGAATAATAGTTCGCCATGAAAAAGATAGAAAAATTTGATACCACCCTTGTCGTCACCCCACCCGCCGTTGAACCCCGCTCATTTATGGATGCAAAAGCAGCGGTCGCTGACTTGCAGCGCTTATATGATCGCAACACACAATTTTTGCGTGATTGCTTTGCCGCTGTTGGGCGCGGCGAAAATCCAAGCGGTCGCGCGAGGGCGTACTATCCTGAGATTCGGTTCTCGACCAATAGCTATGCGCAAGTTGATACCAGGCTGGCTTACGGCCATGTCACTTCGCCCGGCGATTACTCAACAACCATCACAAGGCCGGACTTGTTTCAACGGTATCTTGAGAAGCAAATCGGCCTTTTGATCAAAAATCATGGAATGCCGATAACAGTCGCTGAATCGACCACGCCTATTCCGCTGCATTTTGCATTTTTGGAAGGCACCCACATTGAATCATCAGCCGCCGACCGGCTGAACCGTCCGCTGCGGGATCTCTTTGACGTTCCGGATTTGAACGGCACCGATGATCGCATTGTCAACGGATACATGGATCATCCCGTTGGGGATCTTGAACCTTTGGCGCCGTTTACCGCTCAGCGCACTGATTATTCGCTCCACCGCCTCACCCACTACACGGCGACGAGCCCGAGGCATTTTCAAAATTTCGTGCTGTTCACCAACTATCAATTCTATATTGATGAATTTGCTGAGTATGCCCGCAACTTGATGGCGAAAGGGGGCGGAGGATATGATGCTTTCGTTGAACCTGGCAATGTGATCACGCGCGCAGGCGAATTGGAAGCTGATGGCAGTACGATCGCGCGGATGCCGCAAATGCCAGCCTATCATTTGGTGAAAGGCGATTCGAGCGGCGTGACCATGGTGAACATTGGCGTCGGGCCATCGAATGCCAAGACTATCACCGACCATATCGCTGTCCTGCGCCCCCATGCTTGGCTGATGCTCGGCCATTGTGCCGGTCTTCGCAATACGCAAGCCCTTGGCGATTACGTGCTGGCCCATGCCTATGTGCGTGAGGATCATGTGCTGGATGCAGATCTTCCGGTGTGGATACCGATTCCGGCACTTGCGGAAGTACAAGTTGCTCTGGAAGAGGCCGTCGAAGAGGTCACTGGCCTTGAAGGGTACGAGTTGAAGAAAATCATGCGCACGGGTACCGTCGCTACTATCGACAATCGCAATTGGGAACTGCGTGACCAAAAGGGGCCGGTGCAACGACTTTCGCAATCGCGTGCCATCGCACTCGATATGGAATCCGCCACCATTGCGGCCAATGGATTTCGCTTCCGTGTCCCCTATGGCACGCTGCTTTGCGTTTCCGATAAGCCATTGCACGGCGAACTTAAACTTCCCGGCATGGCGACTGACTTCTATAAACGCCAGGTCGCGCAGCATTTGACCATCGGTATCCGCGCGATGGAAAAACTTGCAGCAATGCCTCAGGAAAAATTGCACTCTCGCAAGCTGCGTTCGTTCTTTGAAACTGCATTTCAATAAGTAAGCTAAAAACGCCGATAATTTGCCGCAATGGTGCGCGATGAGAGCTTCAACGTCGGTTGTGGAGCATTCATGCGTATTTTGCGGGCATTGGTTTATTTCGCAAGCTTTGTATTTTTTCTTGGAATGGTGGCAGGCTATTTTGGCTGGGTACATCCAGCATTTGACAGTTTCTCGGCGTTTCGACTTCATTTCGCAGTCCTCACATTCATTTCCAGCTTGCTGTTGGTGTTCATAGGAGGCTGGCTAGGCGGTCTGTCGTTTATCGTTGCTGCTGCGTTTGCATTGTATGCAACGTTGACGCCGAATTTCGTCATTCAGGCAAACGCTTTTGAAAAGGCCGCGCGATACCGGCTCTTGCAAATTAATGTTCGCTTCAATAACCCAACGCCAAAACAACTATTGCGGCTAATTGCCAGCACCAAACCTGACGTCATTACCGCACAGGAAGTAACCTCGCGTTGGCGCGACGAATTTGCGACGATCAAAGCTGCTTACCCTTATCAACTTTACTGCGCGGCACATCGCAAGATTGGCGATGTGGCAATCCTGTCGCGCCGGCCGTTTGTCGATGTTGCTTCGAATTATTGCGGCCAAGGAGCGGCGATTGCTGTTCAAAATATCGACTTTGGTGGACGGGTCGTTGAGTTTGCTTCGCTGCATTTGTATTGGCCTTGGCCCCATCAGCAACCAACCCAAGTGAAAGAGATGCGCCCCATATTCGAATCGCTCGGATTGGAAAATCGCCCGTTGATTATCGCTGGTGATTTCAACGCGCCGCGCTGGAGCCACACGGCGCATGAAATTGCTAGATATTCGCGCACCCTTTCAATCAACTATATCGGCGCAAGTTGGCTTCCGTTTGAAATACCGCAGACGTGGACAAAGTGGGCGGGTCTTCCCATTGACAATGTTTTTTCGTCTGCACTGGATATTTTGAGTATCCAAACCCAAACAAACATCGGCTCTGATCATCTGCCTATGTTGATCGAATTTTCGTTGCCATTGCTGGACGCCAACGAAAGTATCGATATTGATATTGGATAAGTTAGCGTTCATTTGTGAACACCACGTCAGCTAAAATATAATCGACGATGTAGCTATTTACGGCTGTGGTCCCCACTGATTTTGATGCCGATAAACCATAACCAACCTCTCGGCCATTTGCTGTTGGAATGTTGGATGCACTGGTCGCAACGATTGCTCCATTGATTTTGAAAATTACGCTGGTTCCTAATGCGTTGACTTCCAACTCCAATTTGTACGTCGTTGAAATAGAGGCGGTAATGCCTGTGTCGATAGCCGTTTCCACATTGTTGGTCCGTGTCACTGCTTGAAACTTTCCGGCATTGACACCGTGGGAATAGCGAAAATAGACAGCATCCGTGCTTTCAGCGGTAATGCTATCTATAAAACCGACACGTAGTGTCCAAGTGTTCGTCGCATCAGACAGCGCGGCAAGGCGTATGCGGGTTGCGAATTTTGAAACACCTTGCCCTAATTGTAATGTTGCAAATGATGGGGACGCAATTGAGGTGCGACCCGCCGCTGTTGTTCCAAGAGCACTTTGCAATGCCCCTAAGGAATTTGGATCGGTGAAATCAACGGCGCTATGAATAGCGCCAGTGCCAGATACAGTGAACGTCCAATCAGATGAGTTAACAGCCACTTGGCAATCGCTAAAAGCATAGAAACGGGCGGGACCTGGCTCAATGTACACATTGTCTACTGTCAATGTATTCGCTGCATCGTTGTAGGTGAGCGCGACATTCTTGCCCGCTAGAAGTAACGCAGCTACGCGATCGTCCACGCTTTCGGCGAAGTCACTTATATCAACTGTGCCATGATTGTGAGCGATTGCGGCCTTTGCATTTAATGCCGCCTGTAAATCGGCTTGCCCAGACAAAGAGCCAGTGATGCCGCCCCATGATGCACCAACCCCGCCTCCAGCTGGCGTTGCCCAAGTGCCATCAGCGCGTAAGAAATTTGTTGTGCCGCCACCAGACGCGGGTGCAACGCCTTTTAATGACGTTGAAAATACATCTAATAGTGCAGTTGCCTCAGTTCCAGTAATATCTTGCGGATCACCTGCGCCGGCCGAAGATCGTGCCTTAAACCGAGCAGATGGCATATCTGCTAACGCAGCATTGCCGATAGAGTTATCTGCAAGTGTAGTAGCGCCAGTCGAATTGTTGATCAGCAAGGCGTCTGTCCAACTTGAGCCATCTGCGCTGACTTTCAAACGAAAGGCGTCATCACCTGCGAGGCCCAATTCGGCGCGACCGGAAAACCCAGTTTGATACAGTAGACTGGCAGTGTCGCCTGCTGTCTCCTTGTTGATTTTAAGCTGCATATCGCCATTGCCGCCATCACCGACATGCAGCGCAGTTAACAAGGCTGCATTAGACCGAAGCGCCAGCCGATTGGTCGTATCGGCGGTTGTGTTTATTCCAAGCAAGAACGACGTGGAAAGATCAACGGCGTTTCCAAGAGGTTGCCATGCACCCTGATCGAAAAGCACTAGTTTTGATGAACCGCTATCAAGCGCAATGATCCCTTGACGAGGGGCAATGAAGCGCCAGCCAGTATCTGTATTCAATGCGATGTTATTGTCTTCATCAAACCAGAGACCCGTGGCATTCGCTCCAATCACATAGGCTTCATCAATCAATGCATCGACAGGCGGTGTTGTTTGCCCAAAAGACTTGATGACCAAATGGCACAGTCCATCAATCAACGTCAAAGCTTCGTTATGGGTGATATGCTTTTGTGCCTGATTTGGCATGATGAGTGGTAAGTCAAAGCGTCCGGTGGTTTCCATCTTAGTCCTCTTGAATGCAACAATTGCTGACCAAGAGTTTGCTATGTATGGCCACAAGGTGGATGGAATTGCGCTTGGAAATTTCCGGCGGGTTCTCATTTCGACCGAAATGGCAAAAGGACCGGCAGTTTTAATGCCAGTCCCTTTAAAATCACATTTCTAATGTGTGGATAAAATGGGGTCGCACAGAAGTTTTTGCGCCAAATATTCGATTACATATTGGGATAAACAGGCCCCTCGCCACCTTGAGGAACAACCCAATTGATGTTCTGGTTCGGGTCTTTGATGTCGCATGTTTTGCAATGAACGCAATTTTGCGCGTTGATCACAAAGGATTTGCCACCGTCTTTTTCGACCCATTCATAAACGCCAGCTGGACAATAACGATTGGAAGGACCATCGAAAACCCCCAGTTCGGACGCTTTTTGCAATGCTGCATCTTTGACATGCAAATGGACCGGCTGGTTTTCTTCGTGGTTGGTATTGGACAGGAAGACTGATGAAAGGCGATCAAAAGTTAGAACCCCATCTGGCTTTGGATAGGCTATTGGCTTAAAATTAGCTGCCGGTTCGAGCGATGCGGCATCTGATTTGCCGTGCTTTAAAGTGCCGAACAGCGTGAAGCCAAATGTGTTGGTCCACATATCAATTGCACCCAGCACAATGCCACCGATGGTGCCGAATTTGGACCAAAGGGGCTTCACATTGCGCACACGCTTCAAGTCTTTGCCGATGTCGCTATCGCGCCAGCTCTGTTCGATTTCTATCGGCTCATCATTGGCGCGGCCATCGGCGATGCGTGCTGCGATTTTTTCAGCGGCGAGCATGCCAGACAGAACGGCATTGTGTGAGCCTTTGATACGCGGCACGTTGACGAGGCCAGCTGAACAGCCGATTAATGCACCGCCTGGGAAAGACAATTTAGGCACTGATTGCCAGCCGCCTTCGGTAATGGCGCGTGCGCCATAGGCCAACCGCTTGCCGCCTTCAAAAGTTTTGGCAATGGCGGGATGAGTCTTGAAGCGTTGAAATTCTTCAAACGGCGCGATGTATGGATTTTTGTAGTTCAAATGGACTACGAACCCGACGGCCACTTGATTGTCTTCCAAATGATAGAGGAACGAGCCGCCGCCAGTCTTCATATCCAGCGGCCAGCCAA
>JBGTAU010000278.1:0-2736 GCA_041749675.1 Rhizobiaceae bacterium
GTTCCGCATCCATCGAAAACTGCTCAATCGTCAACGTCGGATTTTCAACATCCTCGCCGACCCGCACATTGGTAAA
Source organism: Rhizobiaceae bacterium (assembly GCA_041749675.1). GTDB lineage: Bacteria > Pseudomonadota > Alphaproteobacteria > Rhizobiales > Rhizobiaceae > JANMEX01. Next base: position 77 of record JBGTAU010000278.1, read on the forward strand.
ACTCAGCGATGGAAACGGCAACAACCGCGCTTGCGCAGCTCCAGCCACTTTAACCGGTCGTCCTAATATTTTAGAAGCTTCGCGCTCAAAATCCGCGCGATAACTGGTCCAGTCAATGAAAAACGGTGCCAGCAGCGCCGCCATCAGCACTGCCACCAACAACCCGCCGACAATGACAAACAATCGCGCCAGATTAGCCTCCTGAAACCTGAAGCCCAGTTGATGTGAGCAAAAGAGTTACGTCAAGAGAGTGATTGAGTGTGGTGGCAGCATGATGGCGCATTTGAGCTCCGATTACACAATCACCTTCCCAGGATTCATAATCCCCAAGGGGTCCAGCGCCGCCTTCACCGCCCGCATCATATCCACCGCTTCGCCTAATTCTTCGCGCAAAAACCCGCGTTTGCCCTGCCCGATGCCATGTTCGCCTGTACACGTCCCATCCATCGACAAAGCCCGCGCATTCAGCCGCGCCACGAAACCTTCCGCCGCCACGATCTCCGCTGGATTGCTGGTATCGAGCAAAATCAACACATGAAAATTCCCATCACCCGCATGGCCAACAATCGGGGCTATCAGCCCGCTTGCCGAAATGTCGATTTCCGTTTGCGCCACACATTCAGCCAGCCTTGAAATCGGCACGCAAACATCAGTCGAAATGCCGCTCGCGCCCGGCCGCAGCGTGAGTGACGCCCAGTACGCGTCATGCCTCGCCTTCCATAATTTTAAACGCTCATCATTGTTGCTGGTCCAATGAAACGGCCCGCCGCCATACTCCGCAGCAATCTCGCCAAACCCTTGCGCCTGCTCTTTCACGTACGCATCCGAGCCATGAAACTCGACAAACAGGCACGGCGTTTCTGCGTAGTTGAGCCCTGAATACTTGTTCATCGCCCGCATCTGTAAGCCATTGACCAGCTCAATCCGCGCCACTGGAATGCCGGACTGGATGGTCGCAATCACCGCATTGCATGCATCTTCCAGTGAGCCAAACGGGCAAACTCCGCCTGATATCGCCGCCGGAATTCCGGCCAGCTTCAGCGTCAACTCTGTAATCACCCCAAGCGTGCCTTCTGATCCCACCATCAGCCGCGTCAAATCATAACCCGCCGACGTCTTCTTCACGCGCCGCGCCGTGGTGATTAATCGCCCGTCCGCGGCCACATATTTCAGCGCCAGCACATTCTCCCGCATCGTGCCATAGCGCACCGCATTGGTGCCCGAAGCCCGCGTCGAAGCCATACCGCCGAGCGATGCGTTCGCACCTGGATCAATCGGAAAAAACAGCCCCGTTGCACGCAAATGTTCATTCAGCGCTTGCCGCGTCACGCCCGGCTCGATCACACAGTCCAAATCCTGCTCGTTCACCGCCAGAATGCGATCCATCTTCGATAGGTCCAGCGATATCCCGCCCGCAGGCGCATTCACATGCCCCTCCAGCGAAGTGCCGGTTCCAAATGGAATGATCGGCACGCGGTGCGCCGCGCATACCCGCACCACCTCTTGAACATCGTCCGCGCTGCCCGCAAACACCACCGCATCCGGCGGCTGGTTCGGAATATATGTCGTCGTATGCGCATGTTGGCGGCGAATATCCGTGCCGGTCTGACACTGTTCACCAAACCGCTGCTTCAAAATCGCCAGCGCAGACGCGATCCCCTCTTCATTGCGCGGCAAGCCCAAAATATCTGAAAGCGACATGAAAGGTCCTAAATTCTGTCGGCAACACAGCTTGTCGCCTTGTTCAACTTCGCGCTAATCTGCTCACAATTGCTATCCAAGTCCATAAGGTCCGCACACATGTCCACACCCCTCCGCTCCCCACTCATGGAAGTCGAACCGCAATGGACCGATTACAATGGCCATCTCAACATGGCCTACTACAACGTCCTCTTAGACCGCGCCGCCGATCACGGCCTGAGCGCACTTGGTATTGACCTCGATTACGTCAAAACCCGCAAACTCACCATCTATACCGCAGAAGCTCACATCACTTACGTGCGCGAATTGCATGCTGGCCAAAAAGTCTACGCCAGCTTCCACATCATCGACCACGACGCCAAGCGCCTTCACGCCTTCCAAGAACTTTACCACCAAGACGGCTGGCTCGCCGCCACATCCGAAATCATGTCGCTCCACATCGACCAATCCGGCCCGAAGGTCGCGCCGTTTCCGGATGATGTGTTGGCGAAGATTGAAGCTATGGCGAGTGAGCACGCCAAGTTGGAGCGGCCTGCGGGCGTAGGCAGAAGTATTAGCATTAAGCGCAAAGCCTAGCCTTCATGCATTTCGGGAAAGCTAAGTCGTGGACCTATTTAATTACAGACTTAACCCACATTCTTCTTCAAAAACGCGACCGTGCGCTCAAACGCCAAATCCGCCGCTGCCTTGTTGTACCGCGCCTCGGACGTGTCATTGTTAAATGCATGGTTCACGCCGTCATAGACATATAATTCATACGTCTTCCCCGCCGCCTTCAGCGCCGCTTCAAATTCTGGGATGCCCGCATTGATCCGCTCATCCAGCCCACCGTAATGCAACATCAGCGGCGCGTTGATTTTCGGCACGTCCGCAGCCGCCGCCTGCCGTCCATAATAAGCAACGCCAGCGCTTAAGGTCGGGTCTGCCACGGCAAGACTGTTCACCTGCCCGCCGCCCCA
>JBGTAU010000279.1:0-3834 GCA_041749675.1 Rhizobiaceae bacterium
CGCTTTGCGATAGAGAAAATGCGGCAAGGTGGTGAGCGTGCCACCGCCATTAAGACCAACCGAGCGCATAAGGGCGGCAACGAGTGTCAGCAGCGCTTCGCGGTTTCGGGTGATTGCCAGTTGCCAGTCCATACGGGTTCCTTTTGTGTAGGGTGAGTATGAGGCCCTTATGTGTGCGGTGGATAGATTTTTTGGGGGCTTGAAGCGCGACAACGCCCCTCTCCGTCACGGGCTACGCCCGCGCCACCTCTCTTGTTTTTTGCCCCGTCCGTAAGCGGCAAGCCGCTGACGGGGCCCCCCGAAGGGGTGAGGTTAAAACGGCGGTTGGTTTGGTTTAACCTCGCCCCGCTTGCGGGGAGAGGTGGCGGCGGAGCGACGGAGAGGGGTGCTTCGACGAAACGTCGGACTAAAACCACATTGCGCCACTTGACAAACACGACAGTCCCTTGCCATTTCGACACCCGCGCTCGTTTGCGCCTGAAAGGACTTTTATGTCATCCACTTCCATCGCCATAGATCAACCGGCTGCACGCGGACGCTGGGCTGTTGCTGCCATGTTTGGGGTCAACGGCTTCATTATGGGTTCATGGGCTCCCCAAATTCCATTCATGTTACCACGTCATAATATCACTGAGTTCACGCTTGGCTTGATGATCTTGTTGTTTGGCGTGGGCGCAGTAGGCGCCATGACTTTTGCGGGCTGGTTGATCAATCACTATGGCTCGCGCAAAATTACGGGCCTGTTTGCGTTGATTGCATGCGTATCATTCGCGGCGATTATTTTCGCGCAATCCATCCCAGTGGCTTGCATCGCGCTCCTCATGGTAGGCGCGAGCGGCGGGGTGATGGATGTTGCGATGAACTCCAACGCGGTGGAAGTCGAAGCGAGATTGAATCGCGCAATAATGTCCGCCTCTCATGGCTTCTGGTCGCTCGGCGGCTTTATTGGCGCTGGCATTGGCGGATGGTTGATTGCTAAAGTCGGCGAACAAAACCATGCTCTGATTGCAACAGGTTTAGCGCTGTTGGTTGTTATACCCGCTTACCCTTTCATGATCACTGAAACTGCCCATCACGAGCAAGGCGCTGAAAAACCGAAATACGCTTGGCCGAAAAACCCAGCCGTTTATATTCTTGGACTGATGGCTCTGTTTTCAATGATCCCCGAAGGCGCGGTGATGGACTGGGGCGCACTGTATCTATCCAAAGAAATGGGTGCGCCGATTTCCGTCAGTGCTTTGGCTTTCTCCTTTTTTGCGGGCACCATGGCAATCATGCGCTTTGCAGGTGACAGTGTGCGCAATTCCTTTGGCGCAATAAAAACAATACGCTATTCAGCTTTGATTGCTGCCGTTGGCCTTTGCGCCGGTGGCCTTGCCCCAACGCCCTATCTTGCCATTGCCGCCTTTACGCTGACTGGTCTTGGCATTGCCAACATGGTCCCCATCGTGTTTTCTGCGGCCGGCAATCAGCCCGGCCTATCGCCGGGCGCTGGTATTTCGCTGGTCACGATGATGGGCTATTCCGGCATATTGCTCGCGCCATCTCTGATCGGATTTATCGCCGAACACTCTGGCTATCGCATTGTTTACGTGACATTGGCACTGGTGTTGGTGGTGGTCGCGCTTAATGCAAATCGTGTGTCAGCGGCTGATCGGGATAAGTAAAACTCATTCTCCAGCCACAGGCAATTCATCACCAAACCCTGCCTCAGTTGCCTTCGCTTTGGCGGGCTTGCGCTTAAACAATCGCTTAAAGCGCGAGATCATGCCATCTTCCGGACGCTCGCGGGTAAACACCATCAACGCTGACGGCGTGACGATCAACGTCAAAACGGTTGAGAATGCCAAACCAAACACAATTGCGCTCGACAGCGAAATCCACCACTGAGTGGACGGCGCACCAATCGTCGTATCGTGTGACATCAATTCAAGGTTCCAACCAAAAGCAATCGGAAACACACCAAGGATCGCTGTCGCTGCGGTTAACACGACCGGACGCGCGCGCTCGCGGCAGGTCTGCAAAATCGCGTCAAGTTTGTTTTTGCCCTCATGGCGCAGCGTATCATAGGTGTCGATGAGCACGATGTTGTTGTTCACCACCACGCCCGCCAGCGCAATGACGCCAATGCCAGACATGACGATGCCGAACGGTTGGCCGGTGACCATGAGGCCTAAGAATACGCCAATCGTCGACATGATGACAGCAGACAACACCAACCAGACGCTGGTGAACTTATTGAACTGCGCGAGCAGCACCACAAAGATCAAGAAAATCGCCGCACCAAACGCTTTGGACAAAAACGCGCCCGCCTCTTCGCTTTCCTTGTCCGAGCCGACCATCTCCCAGCTGATGTTGCCGAAGTCTTCCTTCGCCATCGCAGCCCGCACGCGCTCTTGCACCACGGATGCCTGCACGCCTTCTTTGACGTTGGCTTGAACCGTTATTGTCCGCTCGCCATCAATACGATTGAGTGTGCCCACAGAGGCCGCCGGTTCGCGAGTGACAAAGTTTGAAATTGGAACGGAACCAAGCGCGGTTTCGACACGCAACTGATCAAGTGTCGCCAGCGTGCGCCGATCTTCTGGCAAGCGCAGGCGAATATCGACCGCGTCATCCGCCCCTGCTGGGCGATAATCCGACAATTTCAAACCAGACGTGACCAACTGCACCACAGTACCGACCGAGCCCGGGCCAATGCCGTACTTTGCCGCTTCAGTGCGGTTGACCTTCAATTCCCAATCAATGCCCGGAATTGGCAAGCCATCGGAAATATCCAATATCTCGCTATCAGTTTTGAGAATGTTAGCCACTTTGCGTGCCGCATCTTCAATGCCAGCCGGATCAGCGGCGGACAATTTAACCTGCACGGCCTTACCTGTTGGTGGACCAGCGGCTGGTACAGATACCTCAACATCGATACCGGGCATGCCCGCCATCGCGATGCGTAGATCTGCCAAGATGTCATTGGCCGATTTCCGCTCCCGCCAATTGACGAACTCGTACTGAATAACACCAATCACGTCGGGCGCTAATTCATTGCCCTGCCCGCCGACCGCGCCAACGCTGGTGTAAATCGACTTGATGCCGGGCCAGCCTAAAATGCGCTCTTCAGCCAGACGCACTTTCGCATCTTTTTCATCGAGCGACATGTTGCCACGCGCATGAACATACAGCAGGCCAAATTCCGGTTCAACATTCGGGAAGAACTCAACGCCCTTCCCGATTTTGCCGTAAGTGTATGGAACAGCGATCAGCAGCGCGACTGCGAGCAGCAAAACGGTCTTTGGAAAGTGCACAGCCTTATCCACGATCGCCATATACCAACCATCGCGATGCACTTCCTCATGCGTCGGCTTCTTGGCAAACATTGCACCCAGCGTCGGCGTGAACACCAATGCGTAAAGCAGCGAGGCCGACAGCGTGGCGATCAGCGTGATCGGCATATATTTCATAAACTCGCCAACGATGCCGGGCCAGAACAACAGCGGCGAAAACGCTGCAATGCGCTTGAGCGTTGCCGCCAAAACCGGACCAGTCATTTTTTTGGCCGCCATCGAATAGGCTTCGACACTGTCCATACCCTCGCCCATGCGCCGCTCGGCATATTCGGTAACAATGATCGCATCATCCACCAACATGCCGACCGCCAAAATGAGCGAGAACAGAACCACAAGGTTGACGGTGTAGCCAGCCAAGGACAGAAACAATATTCCCATCAAAAACGAAACAGGAATCGCAAACCCGATGAACAGCGACGCGCGGCCGGACAAGGCGTAGAGAATGACGATGAACACCAAAATGACAGCGGTGAGCACCGAGTTTTGCAAGTCT
>JBGTAU010000280.1:0-2176 GCA_041749675.1 Rhizobiaceae bacterium
GACCAATTCGCGCTGGCCGCGGCCAACTGGAATAAGCGCATCGATGGCTTTGAGGCCAGTCGACATTGGCTCATGCACCGACTTACGAGGGATGATGCCGGGAGCCTTAACGTCAACGCGTGAGCGAAGCTTAGCTTTGATTGGGCCCTTGCCGTCGATTGGGTTGCCCAGAGCATCGACCACGCGGCCAAGCAACTCAGGACCAACTGGAACGTCAACGATGGCGCCGGTCCGCTTTACGGTGTCGCCTTCTTTAATGTCACGGTCAGACCCGAAAATAACAACACCAACGTTGTCACTTTCAAGGTTGAGCGCCATGCCGCGGATGCCGCCTGGGAACTCGACCATTTCACCGGCCTGAACATTATCCAGACCGTAAACACGGGCGATACCGTCACCGACGGATAGAACCTGACCAACTTCAGAAACTTGGGCTTCTTTGCCAAAGTTCTTAATTTGATCCTTGAGTATAGATGTAATTTCAGCGGCGCGAATATCCATCAGCCGACCTCTTTCAACGAAAGTTTGAGCGAAGACAATTTAGTACGAAGTGAAGTATCAATTTGGCGGGAACCCATCTTGACGACAAGACCACCAAGCAGGGACGGATCAACCGCCACTTTGAAGGCAACATCTTTTCCGGCAACGCTTTTGAGCGTGTCCTTCAATTCTTTTTCTTGTGCAGCCGTCAGCGCATGTGCCGATGTGACGTCCGCAGCAATTTCTCCACGGTGTTCGGCAGCGAACTGGCGAAACGCGGTGATCATGCCCGGTACTGCAAACAGGCGGCGGTTGCGCGCGGCAACACGCAAGAAATTAGCAACCAGACCGGTAATCTTGGCCTTGGCAGTAATTGCACTGACAGCTTTGACTTGATCTTCAGATGAAAACACAGGGCTCATCATCAAACGGGTCAAATCAGCGGAACCTGCAATCAAAGCTTCCAAACGACCAAGATCTTTTTCCACAGCAGCAATGGATTTTGATTCAAGCGCGAGATCAAAAAGCGATCCTGCATAGCGCTTTGCAACAGCGGTAACGGGTGAAGCAGACTGTGCCACGGGCTATCGGTTCTCGTTGCTATTACCCAAAGATTCGACCACCGAAGATGCGGATGGCTTAACCCATTGGGTTGATTGACTTTTTCAGGCAGCAACGAGATTTTCGCTCTTTATCTGCCAATTTGTGCCTGCGCTCTAGCATAGGCTTTTCGCTTCGGCAACCGGTCCATTCACCTCTTTTTTGACACTTTTGCCGCAGGCGTCAAAGATTCTTGGTGTTTACAAAATGAATCCAAAGGCAAAAGCCAACGGCAAAGCCGCAAGAGCAATCTCTATTGCGATAGAAATCCAATTGTAAAGCGTGTTTCCATTGTCCGACATCATAGAAATGAGCCGGCCAAATGCAGTAAATCCCCATGATAAGCCTAATGCCACCCACAACATCGGCTGGGCAAATAATATGCAGCAAAGTCCGAGGCCAAGATAAAACCCCGCCATCGTGCCGCGCCCTTCTGCTAAAGCTTCGGGATGATTGGGATGGGTTTGAATGCGTATAATACGAAATGATAGGCGCGGGGCGAACAAAAACAAAAGCCCGAACCCGATGGTGACCAGAGCGCTCGCCCAGGCCAGCCACTCCCCAGTGCTTGCTGGCCAATAAATTTCGATCATTTTTTTCCCCGTAATCGACACAAGCCTAGACGCTTTCCACCATCAATACGGGTCAAAAAAGCATGATGTCAATGGAGTGATAAAACGCTTTGAAACATACGCCAAACTGAGAGCAATCACTTTGCCATCTGATTAACATGAGTGACATGAATCCGCCGCAAACGCCGAAACATATTTCGAGTGATTTGCTTTGGGGGGGGGTAAAATTAAAATACGTCGACGCGCTGCATGGATTGCAATTTTTATTTTCGGCACTGTCGGCATAGCCGCAGCGGCAATTCCAGGTCCGCAGCGCATGCTCGCTCCATCGTGGTACGGCTTGTCTGAGGTTGCGCCTAATGTTTTCTCGGACGATCCTTCAAAAGCCAAGCAGCAATTGGCGTTCATTGACCAAAGCAATCAAACCGTCAGTGCCTTCGTTGGTGATCTTCAATCAACGCCGCGTATTATTTTTTGCACGACGATGAAATGCGAACAGACCTTCGGCAAAAATGGCGGCGTTG
>JBGTAU010000281.1:0-1693 GCA_041749675.1 Rhizobiaceae bacterium
CAAACAAACCCAATTCAACAACTGGATTTGCAGCGCCTGCAATGGTCGGAAACAGCAGCGTAAAGAACCAAACAAGTGCGCCAGCGCCCATGCCAAGCATTGCGCCGCGCGCGTTAGCACTGCGCCAAATCATGCCCCCCACGAACGCGGGGGCAAACTGTGCAATAGCGGCAAAGCTGATAAGCCCGATGGATGCCAGCCGATAGTTGCTCGCCGCCTCGCGATAGTAGAGATAAGCCGCGACCATAATGATTGAAATAGCAAAGCGCCGCACATTCAAGATGGTCGATGGTAAATCTTCGTCTTTTGTACGTTCTTTGCCAGCATAGCGCCGTAAGATTACCGGCAACACAAGGTGGTTTGAAATCATCACCGAAAGCGCGACACTGGCGACGATCACCATAGCAGTTGCCGCAGAAAGCCCGCCGACAAACGTGAGCAGCGAAAGCCATTGCGCACCTTGGCTCAAAGGCAATGCCAAAACGAACAAATCTGCCGGCGTGCCTTCTGGCAATTTAGTGAGCCCAATCAGCGCAATCGGCAACACAAAGAGATTGATCAACACCAAGTAAGTGGGAAACAACCAACGCGCAGTGCGCAGCTCGCGCTCATCGCGATTTTCAACAAACATCACATGAAACTGACGCGGCAACAAAATGATGGCAAAGGCGGACAAGAAAATAAGGACACTCCATGTCCCGATTGTTGGACGGTAGGCAAGCGCTTCTGCGGCAGTTGAATTATTTTGAATGGCCAGCCATGTTTCGCTGGGAGCCCCAAATAGGAAAAATGTCACGCCAACGCCCACAGCAAGAAATGCCGTCAATTTGACGACTGATTCAACCGCGACAGCGAGGATCAACCCATTTTGATGTTCAGTCGCATCTGCATGGCGGGTGCCAAACAATATTGCAAACGCCGCTAAAGCGGCCGCTACCAGAAAAGAAAAGTCTGCAATTACGAACTCAGTTGAAGTCATTAACCCGCCAAGGTGGCGCGTGAACAATTCAAACGAGCTTGAAATTGCCTTCAGCTGAATAGCGATATAGGGCACTGCAGACATGACGGCGATTAATGTTGCCAGCGAGGCAACGCCAAAACTTTTACCATAGCGTGAGGCCAACATGTCGGCCACCGAGGTGATGCGTTCAGATTTAGAAAGCTGGACGATTTTGCGTAAAAACTTGTATCCCAGCGTGAATACAAGAATGGGACCAATATAAATCCCCAAATATTCTATGCCACGATCTGCCGCTAAACCAACAGAGCCAAAAAATGTCCAAGAGGTGCAATAAATGGCAATCGAGAATGCATAGACAAACGGGCGCGCGCGCATCTCTTTTCGTTTAGCGTCGCGCCGATCACCATAGCTTGCAATCGCAAACAACAGCACGACGTAGGCAATAGCTGTAATCAGGACGATGGATTCAGTCACTTCGCATCTCTAACATTTCGAGTATTCAGCACACAGTTCACTTTCCAAACCATATTTGCAACATGGCTCAAAGTTGTAACTGTAGACATGCAATACCTAAGGGCGTTGTTTTCAATCGACCGGCTCTTACTTTTTCTAAACAATATGCTAATTGGCAGTCTGCGAAACGGTTCGCACGGTGGATACGGGGCAGACAACAGCACGTTGTATTGCAATTCTGGAGGGACTAAAATGTTACAGGAATTCAAAGAATTTGCC
>JBGTAU010000282.1:0-1959 GCA_041749675.1 Rhizobiaceae bacterium
GAGAAGGGAAGAGCCACGAACTTTTGTGCCGCCACCATATTGCTAAAAATCCGTCTTTACACCGCCCTCGGCGATGCGGCGGTTTACGAAATCGTTGACGGCTTCTTCGGTGGCGGGATCGATCAGAGGCTTCTCGTATGAGGCGAGGCGTTCTTTCCAGATGCGGTTGGCTTTTTGCATGGCGTCGGGCGAACCGGCCTCCTGCCATGTTTCAAAGTTGCGCCAGTCTGACAGGATCGGCGAATAGAAGGCGTTTTTGAAACGGGACTGCGTGTGGGGCGTGCCGAAGAAATGGCCGCCGGGGCCGACGTCTTTCATGGCGTCTATGCCGAGGGCATCTTCGGACAAATCGAGAGGCGTCATGAATTCCGCGACCATCTGCAACAAGTCGATATCGAGGATTGTTTTTTCAAATGAACAAGACAGGCCGCCTTCCATCCAGCCTGCGCCATGAAGCAGGAAATTGCCGCCGCCGTTGATTGCGCCCCACAGTGAGAACACGCTTTCGTAAGCTGCTTGCGCATCCATGGTGTTGGCGGCACAGACATTGGAGGTGCGGTAGGGGATGTTGTAGCGGCGGGCTAACTGTCCGCCGACGTGCTGGGCTTTCATATATTCGGGCGTGCCAAAGGCGGGTGCGCCGGATTTCATGTCGACGTTGGAGGTGAAGCCGCCGTAGCCGACGGGTGCGCCTTTGCGGACCATTTGGGTGAAGGCAATGCCTGCCAGCGCTTCGGCATTTTGCTGAACCAATGCGCCTGCGATAGTGACGGGGGCCATCGCGCCGGAGAGGGTGAAGGGCGTCACAATGATGATCTGGCCGCGCGAGGACATTTGGATGATGCCTTCCATCATCGGCACGTCGAGTTTCAGCGGCGAATTGGTGTTGATGATGGAATAGATGGATGGCTGTTCGAGGAGTTCTTCGTGGCTAATGCCGCGGGCGAGGCGGGCGATTTCGATGCCGTCGATATTGCGATCTGCGCCAAGCGAATAGACGTGGAAGGCTTTGTCGGTGAGGAGCGCGAGATCGCGCAAGCATTCGAGATGGCGGATGCCGGGGTGAATGTCGATGGGCTCGACCGGATAGCCGCCGGTGGTGTTGATGATGTTGTGGACTTGCGCGAGTTTGATGAGGTTGCGGAAATCATGCTGATTGCCGCCGCGACGGCCTTTGTCCATGCAAGTGACATTGGGTGCAGAGCCCATCTGCGAGAAGATGATATTGTTGCCGCCAAAACGAACGTGATGCTCTGGATTGCGCGCGTGCAAGGTGAATTCAGACGGGGCGGAACTGATCGTTTCCAGCACCATATCACTGTCGAAGCGCACGCGCTCGACGCCGGGCTTCACGTCCGCACCGGCTTTTTTCATAATCTCGCGAGCGCCCTCGTGCAGCACGTCGAGACCGATTTCTTTCATCACACGCAAGGATGCGAGGTGGATGGATTCCAACTGGTCGTCGGAGACATATTTTACGGGGTCGAACGGGCGTTTCAGCTGGCGGAACGGGGGTTGCTCGAACGGACCGGCGCGGGTTTCGCGCTTGCCTTGGCGGCCACCGGCACGGGAGCGGGCCGGGGCTGTTGCCGGTTCCAAGTGTGTTGAAACATCGCTCATGGGCTTCACAATTCCGCGCGTAATTTCTGTTGTCTCTTTGTCAATTATCGCCAGCATAAATTCAGCCATTGATGCGACCATGTGCAACGCGGGAGCGACGCACAAATCTGTGCTGGTCAATTGGGCGCGATGCCTTATCTTGACAGTGTAAAGTCACCAAAGGAGCCGAATATGGCGGACCAACTGATACTTCTGACGGGCATTTCCGGCTTTATTGCCAAGCATTGTGCAGTTGAGCTGCTCAAAGCAGGGTATCGTGTGCGTGGCACAGTGCGCAGTTTGGCGAAATCAGACAAGGTGCGCGCGACATTGGCCAAGCACTGCGACGTTTCTAAACTG
>JBGTAU010000283.1:0-12279 GCA_041749675.1 Rhizobiaceae bacterium
TCTGAGTCCGCCGATGGGCTGCGCTATGCTGCTGCCAAATAAGTCTCTGCCGTTTTCAAGTCGCCCTCAAGCAAATAGGACATGCCCAAGTTAGATTGTATCGATGCTTCTCCAGGCGCAATATCCAATGCCTGCCGATACAATTGCCTTGCCTCATTTTGATTGCCCATTTGGTCAAGAATTGCGCCCTCGGCAGACAGCAATTTCCAATCTGGATAGTCCGGACGCTGCGCACGGCGCACGGCATCCAGTGCACCTGGAAACTCGCCAGCACCGGCCAAAGCTTTGCCATAAGCAGAAAGCACATTGCGGTCATTGGGATGATAGATCGCAGTCTGGCGCATAACTGCCAGCGCCTGATCATTGCTTCCGTTCATGCGCAAAATATTGGCGTAAGCGATGCCGACATCCTTGTTCTTTGGATCGCGCGCATAGGCTTGGCCATAGTTTATTTTGGTCGATGCCAACTCAGGGCCGGACATTTGCTCAACAGGTTTTGAAGATCGGCCGATCGATCCAGTGGTTAATTTGCCGCCACCACACCCACTTAAGGCCAGCACGGCAGCGACGATTACAAGCCCAGTCGAGCGCTTCAAACGATTGCCAATTTTCTTGGATGTTGACTGCCCGTTCATGCCCTGTCACTCCGCCGGTAAAATTCGCGTCCTATGTCGGGATTCGACATGCGCATTCCACCAAAAGAAATATTCTGTTAACCCTAATGAATGGTTAAGAAACTGATTTGTTCGCACAGGCATCAAAGGGTTTAATATGTCGAAAAAGCTATTGCCAGCTCCAGCAAAAGACTCGCTCCCTATATGGCTTGCTACGCCTCAAGAAAAATTTCCCGACGGTTTGCCTGATCAGGCCAAGCAATGGGCGAGTGCACATGCGTTTGATGGAAAGCCTGGCAGCCTGTTGATTCTTCCAGACGCAACGGGCGCTGTCGTTGGTGCTCTCTTTGGAACGGGAACCAGCAGCCCAGATGAGTTGCTCGGCTTTGGAAAACTCGCCACCGGCCTGCCGCAAGGCAATTGGCACTTTGCAAACGCGTCGCAACGCGCAGATTTGGCAGCGCTGGGCTTTTTACTGGGCAGCTATCGTTTTGCCAAATATAAAGGCGACACCAAAACCCCGGTTCATCTGGCATGCTCTGACGGGGTCGATATTTCGGCGATAAACCGGATAGCATCAGCCATGTTCCTTGCCCGCGATCTCGTGAATACGCCCGCCAACGATATGGGTCCAGAGGACATTGAGGCCGCCGCCCGAGCTGTTGCTAAACCTTACAAGGCCAAGGTCAAAGTCACGAAAGGCGAAGCGCTGAAACGCGGCTTTCCGATGATCCACGCGGTCGGCCGAGCTGCGCATCAAGTGCCACGCCTCATCGATTTTTCATGGGGCCGTCTCAACGCGCCGCGCATCACCTTGGTTGGCAAAGGGGTCGCTTTTGATACCGGCGGATTGGATATCAAACCGTCGAGCGGCATGTTATTGATGAAAAAAGATATGGGCGGCGCGGCCAATGTATTGGCGCTGGCTCAAATGATCATGGATGCCAAAATCCCTGTGCGCTTGCGTGTCCTTATTCCTGCGGTTGAAAACTCTATTTCCAGCGATGCCTTTCGCCCCGGCGACATTTTGACAAGCCGCTCCGGCCTCACTGTTGAGATCGGCAACACCGATGCTGAAGGTCGCCTCATCTTAGCTGATGCTCTAACGCTCGCCGAGCAAGACGACCCAGATTTACTCATTGATATGGCAACGCTCACTGGCGCCGCCCGCGTGGCGCTGGGGCCAGATTTGCCGCCTTTTTTTACCAACGATGATGCGTTTGCCCGCGAGTTGACCGATGCCGCCGCGCATGTCGGCGATCCGCTCTGGCGCATGCCGTTATGGGCACCTTATGATCGCAAGCTCACATCAAAAATCGCTGATATGAACAATGTCACCACCGACGGTTTCGCTGGCGCAGTCACGGCCGCCTTATTTCTGCAGCGCTTCGCTACGCGCGCCCGCAGTTGGGCACATTTTGATATTTTTGCGTGGGTTCCATCCGAAAAAGCCCACGCACCGGTCGGCGGCGAAGGTCAAGCCATCCGCGCCATATTCGAAGTCTTACAACGCCGCTATCCCACATAACGTAATTCAAAGTGACTTGCATTCGCCGTATTTATGCAAAATGATACGGAACCGAAACAATTGGCGACTATGCTGGCTTTATGAGTGTCGAGCTGAGTTCACTGCAATCCTTAACTTTGCTACGCGATATCGCGCTGTCCGAGGTGCGAGATGACGCGCCGGATTTGACGTTTCGCCAGCTTTCGATTTTGCTCACCATTTATCTCGAAGCCCCGCCGCATACCATCCGCGCCCTTGCCGCGCGCCTTGAAGTCACCAAGCCGGTGATAACAAGAGCCCTCGATACCATGGGCGCACTCGGCTTGGTGGAGCGCCACCGAGACCCCAAAGACAAACGCAATGTACTGATCAAGCGCACACTCACAGGTGCACTGTATGTCGAGCGCATCGGCGATCTTGTCACCAACAAAGCTGGAAACCTACCCCGATGACCCTCGACAAACGTCTCAATGCCTTCCGCCCCGATCTCGCAGACGAGCGTTTGCGCGGCCGAGTCGATGCCCCACGCTTTGTCGCTGGTGTGCCGATGCAAGTCATCGATCCCGTCATCGACATTCGCCGCGAACCTCGCCCCGATGCACGCGTCGATAGCCAGGCGCTGTATGGCGAAACTGTTCTGTTATTTGAAGACCTCGAAGGCTTCGGCTGGGCGCAGTTGCAAACTGACAATTACGTTGGCTACGTGCCGATGAACACACTCAGCCAAACGCTCACCCCGCCCACCCACATCGTCTCCGCCCCGCGTACATTTTTGTATCCGGGCGCAGACATGAAATTCCCATCCACTAAAACCCTATCAATAGGCTCGCACATCAACGTTGTCGGCGAAGCCGAAACGCGTGGCACCCGCTATTTGAAACTTACCAGCGGCGAATACGTCATCGCAGTGCACGCCCGTCCGCTCAACGACCACGCGATCGATCCCGTCACTATCGCGCTTCGCCTGCTGGAAACGCCTTACCTATGGGGCGGACGCTCAGCCTTCGGCATAGACTGCTCCGGCCTCGTCCAACTCAGCCATGCGATGTGTGGCAACGCGCTACCCCGCGACAGCGACATGCTGGCCAAAAGCGCCGGTCGTCAAATAGGCGGGGGCGCGACCCACGAACCACTGCAACGCGGCGACCTCGTGTTCTGGAAAGGCCACGTCGCCTTCATGGAAGACGAGCATACGCTGCTCCACGCCTCCGGCCACGCCATGGCGGTGGTGCGCGAACCCTATTTGGCCGCGCTAGAGCGGATCAAAGGAATGTATGGCTTGCCAACGAGTTATCGTAGGATAGAACGCTGACATGTCAGATGTTCAACCACACCTAACGCTCGCCGATTACGGTTGGTCTTCCTTCTTCGAAACAACCGATCCTCAGTTCAACGCCACCATCCCCGTGCGCGTCATGACCGTGCACCGCGATGCCTATGATGTTGCCGGACCAGAGTTCACCGGCCGCATTCGTGGCACCTTGGCGCAAGGCGATGAGGAAGCGCGGCCCACCGTTGGCGATTGGCTGGCTATTGACCCCGTGGCCGAAAAACTCGTCGCGCTTTACCCACGCAAAAGCCTGTTCAAGCGCCGCAATGCCGGACGCACCAACCGCCTGCAATTGATCGCCGCCAATGTCGATACGGTATTCATAGTCACGTCCTTCAACATGGATTTCAAAATTGCCCGCCTTGAGCGCTATCTGGCGCTCGCCCATGAAGCAGGCGTCTTTCCCGTTTTGCTGATCACCAAAGTGGACCTCATCAGCGACATCGCACCCTTTATCGAAGAAGCCTTGTCGTTAAAAAACGATCTGGTCATCCTGTCGATCAACGCCCGCGATCCGAGCGGGCTAGACGCGCTAAAGCCGTGGCTGATCACTGGCCAAACGGTGGCCCTTATGGGCTCCTCTGGTGTCGGAAAATCCACCATCATCAACAGTCTTTTAGGCCGCGAAAAGCAAGCCACCAATGAAATTCGTGA
Source organism: Rhizobiaceae bacterium (assembly GCA_041749675.1). Classification (GTDB taxonomy): domain Bacteria; phylum Pseudomonadota; class Alphaproteobacteria; order Rhizobiales; family Rhizobiaceae; genus JANMEX01. Next base: position 4,106 of record JBGTAU010000283.1, read on the forward strand.
AACAGATTCACGCGGCCGCCACACCACGTCTGCCCGCTCTCTGCATCGCATCGATAGCGGAACGTGGCTGATCGACACGCCTGGCATGCGCGAAATACAAGTGGTCGATAGCGCAGACGGTGTCGATAAAGTTTTCGACGATGTCACCTCACTCGCCGCAAACTGCCGCTTTTCAAATTGTAGCCATAATGGCGAACCCGGCTGTGCGGTCGAAAGCGCCATCGAGGCTGGAACCCTCGATCCTGATCGTCTCTTGCGCTTTCAAAAACTCCAAGCCGAAGAGCGCCTCAACACCAAATCCATGTTTGAAGTCCAAGACCGCAGCCGCGCCACTGCAAAAATTTCGCGCGGCGCAGCGAAGGAAAAAGTGAAGCGGATTTTGGAGGATTAAAAGCACTCAATACTGGTGCTTACCATCCACTAAATTGCGCAATGCCTCGCCGCGCTCAAACGCCGCCATCTGCTCCACAATTGGAAGCACCAATGCATTCGGGTCCGATGCCGCTGCCGCATGCGGCGTTAGCATCACTTTTGGGTGCGTCCAGAAGGGGCTATCCGATAGAAGCGGCTCTTGCTGAAAAACATCAAGCGACACACCAGACAAATTCCCCTCATCAAGCGCTGCCAAAAGATCAGCTTCGTTTTGCAATCCACCGCGACCAGCATTGATAATCACCGGTGCACCGAGTAGCCCGCGTTTGGTCATTAGACTAATCAATCGAGCATCGATAATGTTCGCTGTCGCCGGGGTCAGAGGCAAAAGGCAGACAAGAATATCAACGTCGTGCAAGAATGCACCAAGCTGTGCCTCGCCCGAGAACGTTTGAACGCCATCAATCTGATGTGCAGAGCGGCTCCATCCAGAAACATGAAACCCCAGCGCTTTCAATTTCAACGCCGCATCTGAACCCAAAACACCAAGCCCAAGTATCCCCACGCTCACATCTTTGGCCGCCACTTGGGTGCGATCTTCCAGCCAAATACCGGCCCGCTGTTGTGCGCGATATTTCGGCCCCATCCGGTGATGGTCCAGAACCTGCCAAACCACATACTCGCTCATGCGGTTGGTCAAATCATTCGAGACCACGCGTACCACTGGCACATTGGGAACTTGCTGGTCGCGAAACACGTGGTCAACGCCAGCGCCCAGCGAGAAGATCACTTTCAAATTTGGCAGCCCTGCCAACGCACCCGTCGCGTGCTTCCAAACAATAGCATAATGGACATCAGGGTCCGTGAGATTGTCCGGATATACATGCACCTTGCGCCCCGGCGCGGCATCACTGAATTTCTTCGACCAAACTTCATTGTCCCAGCCGGTCGCCGCCAATAAAATATCGCCGCCGCGCTTAGTCATTTACGGCTCCGTGGGTTGCAGTTGCAATGTTAAATGCGGCTGCCATCAGTGCTTTGGTGTAGTCTGTTTTCGGCGCATCAAACACCTCGCGCGACGGGCCGTGCTCCACCACTTCACCATTGCGCATCACCATAATTTCATTGGCCAGCGCGCGCACGACTTTCAAATCATGCGAGATAAACAAATAGGCTAGTCCATGCTTTGCTTGCAGCGCCCGTAGCAAATCCACCACTTGTGCCTGCACACTCATATCCAGCGCCGATGTCGGCTCATCTAACATCACAAATTTAGGTTTCAATATCATCGCCCGCGCAATCGCTATACGCTGCCGTTGCCCACCAGAAAACTCATGCGGATAGCGATGCCGCGATGCCGCATCCAAACCCACCTCGCCAAGCACATCCACAACCCGAGTATCGCGCTCGTCTTCGCTTAAGCTCGGTTCATGGATCGACAATCCTTCGGCGATAATCTCAGCCACCGACATGCGCGGGCTGAGCGATCCATAAGGATCTTGAAACACGATCTGCAATTGCCGCCGCATCGGCCGCATCTGTTTGAACGAATACTGATTGATATCGCTACCCACAAAAGCAATGCGCCCTTGGCTCGAAATCATCCGCGATAGCGCCAGCCCCAGCGTCGTCTTGCCAGACCCAGATTCGCCCACCACGCCCATCGTCTGGCCTGCACGAATTTTAAGCGACACGCCGTTCACCGCCTTCACGTGATCAACCGTCCGTCGCATAAATCCTGCTTTAATCGGGAACCATACCTTGACGTCCTCGCCCTCCATAATGATCGGCGCGTTGCCATCAAATGCCGGCGGTTCCCCCTTCGGCTCTGCAGCCAACAAATGCTTGGTATATTCATGTTGCGGGTTGGCAAATATCTCCGCCGTCTTGCCGGTTTCAACAATCTTGCCTTTTGTCATCACGCAGACGCGGTCCGCAATCTTGCGCACAATGCCAAGATCGTGCGTGATGAACAACATCGACATATCGCGTTCCGACTTGAGCTTAGCCAACAGCTCCAAAATCTGCGCCTGCACGGTCACGTCCAGCGCCGTCGTCGGCTCATCTGCGATAAGTAGTTTCGGCGCATTGGCCAGCGCCATTGCGATCATCACCCGTTGACGCTGCCCGCCAGAAAGCTGATGCGGATAAGCTTGCAGACGCTTCTCGGCGTCGCGAATGCCCACCTGATTGAGCAGTTCCAGCGTCCGCGCCCGCGCTTGCGTTTTGCTCATCCCCTGATGCAGTTTCAGCACCTCGCCAATCTGATCTTCAATCACATGCAGCGGATTAAGCGATGTCATCGGCTCTTGGAAAATCATCGTAATGTCATTGCCGCGCACTTTGCGCAAATCCCGCTCATCAGCATCCAGCAAATCTTGCCCTTCAAATAACACCTGCCCCGAAGGGTGGCTCGCCGCCGGATAGGCCAACAGTTTCAACACCGAGAGTGCTGTCACAGATTTTCCAGATCCGGATTCCCCAACCAGCGCCACTGTTTCACCGGGCATGATATCGAATGATATATGATCAACAGCGGTTGTTGTTTTGCCACCTTGTGTGAAGGCAACGGAAAAATCGCGAACGGAGAGCAGGGGAGACGTCAAATTGCTGACTCCAAATCAGTTTGTGTGAAGTCATTTCCTTTGAACAGCAGAGGTTCGCCCTTCGCCTTTGCCAAAGCATAAGCAAAACAATCGCCCATGTTTAGCGCAGCTTTGTGACGTCCTTTGCCAAACCGGCGGAACGCATTTTGGGCCAGATCAAGTTGGAAGTCATCGATAGAAATCGTCGTTAGCCGCAATGTCGTTGCAAGTGCGTTGAATTTTTGAATGAGCCATTCTCCGTCTATGGAATCCAATCGCATGAAAACTTCCATGCGATTGACTGGCGAGATTAAGTTCTCTGATGAGCGCACCAGCGCAGATTCATACGCTTCCCAGCCGGGTTCTTTTAGAACGATCGCGACCAGTGCCGAGGCATCAACGATCATATGGGCAATCCGTTTTCATCATACAAATCGTCATGATTGCTAGTCGCTCCTGGATAGTGCGGTATAGAATCAAGTATCGCCCGCACGCGCGCAGCGCGTTCTTTGCGATCATTCGTTTGCGTAAGTGTCAGTCGTTCTAGCCGCTCTTCCAACGCAGTTTGAATAGCATGTGTCATCGTCTCGCCAGTACGGGTCGCAAGTTCGCGTGCAAGCCGGTGAACATCTTCATTCTTGATATTCAGTCCCATAACAGCCTCCAAGGTATAATTTATTTTACCTTATACCACACAGTTTGTGTCACTTGAAAGTCTTCCTCGGATCAAACGCATCGCGTACCGCTTCGCCGATAAACACCAGCAGCGACAGCATGAGCGACATCGTGATAAATCCAGTGAGCCCTATCCAAGGCGCTTGAATGTTGCTTTTGCCCTGTTTCAATACTTCACCCAGTGAAGCCGAACCCGGTGGCAAGCCAAGCCCGAGAAAATCCAACGAGGTCAGCGTCGTTATCGCACCCGACAAAATAAATGGCAAAAACGTCAGCGTTGAAACCATAGCGTTGGGCAGTAAGTGCCGCCACATAATCGTTGCATTCCCAACGCCCAGCGCCCGCGCCGCGTTGACATATTCAAAATTGCGCGCCCGCAAAAACTCTGCCCGCACCAGCCCTACAAAGCCTGTCCAAGAAAAAATCAGCAGGATCGTCAGCAAAATCCAAAAGCCAGGTGGCAAAATCGCGGCCATGATCAGCAGGATATACAGCTGCGGCAGCGAGCTCCAAATCTCTACGAGCCGCTGCATGATCAAATCCGTCCAGCCGCCAAAATAGCCCTGCATCGCGCCGAGCGTCACGCCGATCACCGCTGAGCCAATTGTCAGCAAAAGGCCAAACAGCACAGAAATACGAAACCCATAAATCACCCGCGCCAACAGATCGCGCCCTTGATCATCGGTGCCTAAAAAATTCTGGTTTCCAAGACGGCAATTGGCATCGTCCACCCCTTGTGGGTAAGACGCGCAAAGCGTGGCTGTGTCATACATAAACGAAGGCTTGGTTGGCGCAGAGCCGGGCATTTCATTGTTCACCGTGCGATAATCATAGCGGATCGGCGGCCAGATCGCCCAGCCATTGGCCGCGATTTCGTCTTGAATCACCGGATCGCGATAATCAGTAATCGCAAAGAACCCGCCAAACTTTTCTTCCGGATAATCCACAAACACCGGCATCAACAATTCGCCTTTGTACGACACAATGATCGGCCGATCATTGGCCACAAATTCCGTGCACAGCGTTATCCCAAAGATCGCCAGAAAGACCCATAGCGACCAATAGCCCCGACGGTTGGCTTTGAAATTCTCCCAGCGCCGCTGGTTAATCGGAGAAATTTTCATACATCCCTCCGCTCAAAATCAATGCGCGGATCAATCCACGTATAGACCAAATCTGAAAGCAATCCGACAACCAGACCCATCAACGAGAAGATAAAAAGTGTACCAAACACCACTGGATAGTCACGCCGCAGCACGGATTCAAATCCGAGCAATCCCAACCCATCTAACGAAAAAATATTTTCAATCAAAATCGAACCTGTGAAAAATGCCGAAATAAAAGCACCTGGAAATCCAGCAATCAAAATCAACATCGCATTGCGAAACACATGGCCGTACAGCACTTTGCGCTCCGACAATCCCTTGGCCCGCGCCGTCACCACATACTGTTTTTTGATTTCATCGAGGAACGAGTTCTTGGTCAAAAGCGTGGTGGTCGCAAATGCTGAGAGCACCATTGCTGTCAGTGGCAGGGTCACATGCCACGCATAGTCTTTCACCTTGCCCCAAGCCGACAGTTCGCTCCAGTTATCCGACCACAGCCCGCGCAGCGGAAACCAATCAAAAAACGATCCGCCCGCAAACAAGACGATCAGCAAAATACCAAACAGAAAACCTGGTATCGCATAGCCGATGATAATCAGCCCCGATGTCCACACGTCAAACCGCGACCCATCGTTCAGCGCCTTTGAAATGCCCAGCGGTATCGAGATGAAATACGAGATCAGCGTGATCCATAGCCCAAGCGTAATCGACACCGGCATCTTTTGTTTGATGAGATCAATAACAGTCCCACCGCGAAAAAAGCTCGACCCAAAGTCAAACCGCACATAGTCCCAAACCATTTTGAAAAAGCGCTCATGCACTGGCTTGTCATAGCCAAATTGCTTTTCAAGCTTAGCGATCAAATCCGGATCAAGCCCCTGCGCCCCGCGATACTTTCCCGTCAGCTGCCCCTCATTGAGCCCATTATCACCGCCCGCAAAGTCGCTACCGCTACCACCCAGCCGGTCGTCTGCACCATTTCCACGCGTCAAATCTGAGATCACTTGCTCGACAGGTCCGCCAGGCGCAAATTGCACAATCGCAAATGAAATCAACAAAATGCCGAACAAGGTTGGGATCATCAACAATAACCGGCGAAGAATATAAGCACCCATCAGTGCGCCCTCTTCTTCATGTTTCGCAATTTAGACCGCATTGCAGACCGTTTTCCAATATTTACGCCCAAAACAAGTGATTCGGCTTTAGCGCATTTGGAATCGACCCAGACAATAAGTGCAAGGCCTAGTTTATTTGGACTTCGCCAAAAGATCCGCCTTGGCCGGATCAAACCACCACACACTGGGAAACCCGAAATTATACAATGGCAAGCGGTCCGGCCGCCCAAACCGGTTCCAGTAGACGTAAAAGTCCTTCTGCGAATACCATTGCGGCACCATATAATTGTTGGCCAGCATCACCCGATCGAGCGCATGAACGGCAGCAATCAGCGTCTCGCGGTCCGCTGCAAACACCACTTTCTCGATCAATTGATCAACGGCAGGATCGGATATACCCGCCAGATTGCGTGAGCCTTCACGCTTGGCCGCCGCGCTCCCCCAAAATTCTCGCTGCTCATTGCCGGGCGATAACGATTGGCCCCAAACGGTTGTCACCATATCGTAGTCAAACTTCCGCTCGCGCTCGACCATGCTAGAAGAGTCCAACACGCGAAAATTCAGCGTAATGCCAATCTTTTTCAAACTCTCCGCATAGGGCAACACAAAGCGCGAACTCAAATCGGAATCGTCAATCAGCTCAATGACAAATGGCTCGCCCGTCTTCTCATTTGTCAGCGTTTTGCCCTTGAATGACCAACCAGCCTCTTTCAACAGTCTCACCGCTTCACGATAGTTTTCGCGCATCTTGGTCAGATCACCACCGATTGGATTGGCATATGGCTCTGTGAAAACTTGTGGTGGAACCAAATCCTTCACTTCATTGAGAATTTCCAATTCTTTGCCCGTAGGAAGGCCAGATGATGCCAGTTCTGTTCCTGCGAAATAGCTGTCGATGCGTTGATACAGCCCATAAAAAGTCGTCTTGTTCATGCTTTCAAAGTCATACGCCAAATTCAACGCACGGCGCACGCGCGGATCTTTGAATTTGTCGCGCCGCAAATTGGGTACAAACGCCTGCATTCGCCCCGAAGCACGCCCTAAAAATTCCTCTTTGATAACCAGACCTTTTGCAAGCGCGGGCAGGGCGGTGTAACTTGTTGCCCAATTCTTCGACGAGCGCTCAAACCGATAGTCAAACCCATCCCCTTTGAACGCCTCAAGCATCACCGATTCTTCGCCATACAAATCATAGCGCAGCACATCAAAATTATCGGTGCCAATCTTCGAATTCAAATCCTTGGCCCAATAGTCCGCGACGCGATTATACTCGACATAGCGCCCGCTTTCGAATTTCCCGACCCTGTAGGCACTAGACCCGAGCGGCGCCTCCTGCGTCGGCTGGCTAATGTCGCGTTGCTTGCCGCTCGCGTCCTTGCCTTCCCACCAGTGTTTCGGCAGCACCACCATTTGCCCCATAATGTGCGGCAATTCGCGGTTTCCCTTTACCGAAAATGTGAAAGTGACTTCGCGCTCGCCGGTCTTCTCAGCTTTAGCTACGTCTTGATAGTAGAACCCAAGTTGCGGGTTGATCTCTTTGAGCTTCTCAAAGCTCCAAATCACATCCTCAACCGAAACCGCCACGCCATCGTGCCATTTGGCGTTGGCGTTCAGCCGAAAGCTTACACTGGATAAATCTGCTGGATACTTGGACGCTTCTGCTAGCAATCCATATTGTGCCGAAATATCTTCCTCATCCATCGATGGCGTCATCAGCGTATCGTTAATAATCGCGATGTTCGGCGCGGGCTCACCTTTGATCGTATAAGCATTGAACGAATCAAACGACCCCGCCACGCCTTGGCGGGCGATGCCACCTTTAGGGGCTTGCGGATTTACATATGGAAAGTGCGCAAAACCAGCCGCCAATCGCGGCGTTCCGGTTATTGCCGTTCCATGTTCCCAAACATCCGGCGCAGCATGGCTTGAAATGCTTGCCGCTGCCAATAAAGCTGCAACAGTAAAAACCTTGAATAATTTTGACAGCATTTTATTCCCTTAAACATAATCTAAGGTCACAGAATGTAAGTCGATCACCACAAAAACAAGGCCATTCACAAGCTTTTTACAAATAAAAAAAGGCCGGAAAAATCCGACCTTTTCAAATCAAAACTATAAAAACTCATGGCAGCGGAACAGGGCTGTCCGAAAGGCTGCGTAAATAAGCAATCAGGCTTGCGCGTTCTTCTGGCTTAGGCAGTCCAGCAAAACCCATCGCTGTGCCTTTAATGTAAGCCTTTGGCTTGGTTAAAAACGCTGAAAGCGCTTCATAGTCCCAATTTTTACCAGCGCTGAATTCTTTCAAGCCAGCTGAATAGTTG
>JBGTAU010000284.1:0-3225 GCA_041749675.1 Rhizobiaceae bacterium
AACATAGCGATAGAGCGGTAGGCCAGACGCATCGGCAGCGGCCTTAGCGACAGCGAGCGATACGCCTAAAATGGCGTTCGCGCCGAGGCGTGCTTTGTTATGTGTGCCGTCAAGTTCGATCATGGTCTCATCGATGTGCACTTGGTCCTCTGCGTCCATGCCGCCGATGGCGTCATAGATTTCACCATTGACTGCCTGAACTGCCTTCTCAACGCCTTTGCCGAGGTAACGCTTTCCACCATCGCGCAATTCAACGGCTTCATGTGCGCCTGTTGAAGCACCGGAGGGAACGGCCGCGCGGCCCATTGAACCGTCTTCGAGAATGACATCGACTTCAACCGTCGGGTTGCCGCGGCTATCGAGAATTTCACGGGCGATGATATCAACTATGGCTGTCACGAGAGTTTTCCTTTTGTGGGTAAATGCGAATTTTGAACTCATAGAGCAAATTTGTGACGAAATGAACCAGAAAATATTAATCGATTTAAGGACCGATTCACGAAGCGCAAGACACTGCAACAAGAGTTCATTTTGACGGGCTTTTGCCTGCCTCATTTATGATTCATAGTTGCCAACAGGCGGTGGGTGATTTGCGGCAATGGTGACATTGCTTTCATTGACGAAGGGACAAGTTCAATGGGTCATATTTCAGGCGTCGTGTCGCTGATATTTATCGGTATGGCGTTTTTATCATCTTGCAATCCGCAAGAGACACCCAAGGGGTCTGTATCTAGCCCATTTGCCATTTTGCACGATAAATAACTGAAGAATAGCGGAGGGCGGCTAGCCCTTCGCCACCTTATCGAAAGCCATCAAACGCTCTAATAGTGCTGGCAAATCAGTCAGTTTAATCATGTTTGGTCCGTCAGACGGGGCATTGTCTGGATCTTCATGCGTTTCAATAAACACGCCTGCCACACCGACTGCAACCGCTGCACGGGCCAACGTTTCAACATAACGGCGATCACCACCGGAGGACGTGCCCTGCCCGCCTGGTTGCTGGACAGAATGGGTTGCATCAAAAATCACAGGCGCACCGGTTTCCGCCATGATGGGCAGCGAGCGCATGTCAGAGACCAACGTGTTGTAGCCAAATGATGCGCCCCGCTCTGTGAGCATGACCTTTGAATTGCCGGACTCCAGCACTTTGGCGAGCACGTTTTTCATATCCCACGGCGCGAGGAATTGGCCTTTTTTGACGTTGACGATTTTTCCAGTTTTTGCAGCAGCAATCAGCAAATCTGTTTGCCGTGATAAAAACGCAGGGATTTGCAACACGTCGACCACTTCGCCAACAATGCGGCATTGTTCTTCTGTGTGCACATCTGTGAGTACTGGAAGGCCAAATGTCTTTTGAATATCGGCAAAAATTTCCAGTGATTTATCGAGGCCCAAACCGCGCTTGCCGCCAATAGAGGTGCGGTTGGCTTTATCGTAACTGGTTTTGTAAACGAGGCCGATGCCGAGACGTTGGCAAAGCTCTTTCAACGCGCCCGCCATCATGAAGGCATGATCGCGGCTTTCCAGCTGGCAAGGGCCAGCGATAAGGCTCAGTGGCAAATGATTGCCAAAGGCAACGTTGCCAACAGTAATGGTGCGGTCTGGCATTAGGTTTTTCATTACGCGGCCTCAAATACAAATATCGCGCCTTGCCCGGGCGCTTTGGCAACGATGACGCGGCCTAAGTTTTCGTCGTATGCTATCATTTGTTTGGACAGATGCGCCTTTAATAGAGCTAAATCTTTGACCGCAAAAATAATGCCTTGCGCCAACAGACCACGCTCCGTGCGCTCTACCGGATAGCCGAACATGGCTTCAAAACCGTCAGGCGTGAGGACGGATATATTTGCATTGCTGCATTTGATATCCATGCCAAACGAGTGGGCTTCGACTTCCCGCTCGTTAATCAGTTCTTGAAACAAGTATTGAAAATCGGTCGGATTACTTTCGCTGAGCACAACTGAACGAATTGCAGTGACACCATTTTCGTGCGCGACCAACTTTGAACGATCTGATTTTGGAACATTGATGCGCTCGCAGGTAAAGCCGAAGAAATCTGGGCTGCGCTTGTCAGCTGCAAAAGATAGGCGAAAATCCATACGGGCTTTTTGGCCATCTGGCGTTTCAAAATCGCGACCAAAATCGAGAGTATCACCACCGGATATTCCAGCGCTGATAAATTGCTCGTGGTCACGTTTGGCGTCGCTCGATCCCATGACGATGGCTGAGAACCCATCTTGACCACGGCGAAATCTGTAAGCCGCGTCACGTGCGGTGAATTGATTGCCGCTTATTGTTGCTGCTTCGGCAGTTTCGCGCTGACCGATTGAGAGCGGTTCAAGGAATGTGCCATCTGCAAAATAGACGCACGCATTTTCAGTGCCAAATGGATGGACGCCGACGGGGGCAACGATAAAGCCGAGTGCCTCTAGGCGAACCCGCGCGGTCTCGAGATTTGCCGTGGGCAAGACCAAATGGTCAAGCGAGCGAGCGGTACGAAGCAATGTTTTGACTGGATTTTTCATGACGCCGGTTTGCCTGAAAATATAAGCGCGGGCAAGAGTGTCGGCATCCGCTATCACAATTTGGTAATTCTTGCAGCGCACACTATCAAATGAAGGAACAAGGGTTTGACATAGATGGAAACATTCTTCCTTTGTTTAGGCATTGGACTGTTTGGGTTTGCGCTTTATTTTGTGTTGCGTGATGACGTTCTATTCGTTCGATATCCCATTGTTCGCACAGTTGGCACTGTCATTGGACATCAGATTGCTACCGACGAGGGCTCTACCTTTTACATGGCGCAGTTTGAGTTTCTGGATGAGGCTGGGAACAAGAGCCAAGTGACGGATACCTATGGTGCCGGCCGCGCCAAGCCGGAAGTGGGCAGACGGGTGCAGCTCATCTACCCATCGGGCTATCCCGATCGAGCACGCCCCTCGCGCCATTTATTGCGAGCGCTTATTTATCTCTTTCTTGTATCAATGCTGGGTGTGCTCTCCGCAAAACTCTATGGGTCTTGGAGTAGCTAGCGCATTGTCGCAGTCACCACACTGGTCTTGCAATTGTCGTAAACATAAGGCTACGTCAAAGGTGGGGCGTGATTGCGGGAATCGGAAATTGTCCGATTGTAACAGGGCACTTTTTTCTTTGATCAAAAAATTACTGTCACTCGCTGCGGCGTTGTTTTTGTTGACCGCGTGTCAGACTTCGGAAGTCTTGGTT
>JBGTAU010000285.1:0-1800 GCA_041749675.1 Rhizobiaceae bacterium
GATCAGGGCCGCGACCTGTTTGCCCGCATTCTCTACGGCTTCCGCATTTCAGTTTTGTTCGGTCTTCTACTCACAATCGGCTCGGCCATCATCGGTGTCACAGCCGGTGCATTCCAAGGCTATTTTGGCGGCTGGACTGATCTGCTGATGCAGCGCTTCATCGAAATCTGGACTTCGCTTCCGCTGCTCTACCTGTTGATGATTGTCGCTTCGATTTTGCCGCCGGGCTTCTTCGTGTTGCTGTCCATCATGCTCCTGTTCTCCTGGTCAGCATTCGTCGGCGTGGTTCGCGCAGAGTTTTTGCGTGCGCGCAATTTTGAATATGTGAACGCCGCGCGCGCGCTTGGCGTCGGCAACGGCACCATTATGTGGCGCCATTTGTTGCCGAACGCGATGGTGGCAACGCTCACCTTCCTACCGTTCATTCTCAATGGTGCGATCACCACGCTGACCTCGCTGGACTTCCTCGGCTTCGGCCTGCCGCCCGGTTCCGCCTCGCTCGGCGAAGTGCTCAAGCAAGGTAAGAGCAACATTCAAGCGCCGTGGATTGGCATTTCCGGCTTCATCACTATGTCACTCATGTTGTCATTGCTTGTCTTCATCGGCGAAGCAGTGCGCGATGCGTTCGATCCGCGAAAGACATTCAAATGAGTGGCGTGTTGTGGTATAAGGTTGAAAATATTCTACCTTGGAGGCTGCTATGGGCCTGAACATCAAGAACGAAGAGGTACACCGGCTCGCCCGGGAAGTGGCGGCGCGGACGGGTGAGACGATGACACACGCTATACAAACAGCGCTCGAAGAGAGATTGGTACGGCTTTCAGCCGATAAGGCTAAAGACCGCGCAGAACGCGCCGCGCAAGTGCGAGCGATTCTCGATTCCATTCCGCATTATCCGGGCGCTACCAGCAATCATGATGATCTCTATGACGAGTTCGGACTGCCTAAATGATCGTTGATGCATCGGTGCTTATTGCAATCGTTTTGAAAGAAGCTGGCTGGGAAATACTTGAGAAAACCCTTGTGGATTCACCCGAGAATTTGATTTCGCCGGTCAACCGAATGGAAGTCTTCATGCGTCTTGAGACTATCGATGGCGAGTGGCTGATCAAGAAATTCGAAGCTCTCTCAGCAACGCTTCGGCTGACTACTGTATCTCTCGACGAGGTCCAACTCGACCTTGCCCAAACTGCATTCCGTAACTTCGGCAAAGGTCGCCACAAGGCAGGCCTTAACATGGGTGATTGTTTCGCCTATGCACTTGCCAAGGCAAAGGGGCAGACTATTTTGTTCAAAGGCAATGACTTCATCCACACAGATCTGGAGTCAGCCATTTGACCTCCCCCCTCCTTTCCGTCCGCGATTTCTCTGTTGCCTTTACCCAAGGCGGCGTCACGACCACGGCGGTTGATCGTATTTCGTTTGATATTATGCCGGGTGAAACGGTTGCGCTGGTGGGCGAATCCGGTTCGGGCAAATCTGTCACCGCGCTATCTGTGTTGAAATTACTCGCCTATCCCGCGGCCAGCCACCCGACAGGGCAAATGTTGTTTGATGGCAAAGATTTGCTGCGGGCGGAGGAGCAAGAGCTGCGCTCGGTGCGCGGCAATGACGTGACCATGATATTTCAGGAGCCGATGACTTCGCTCAATCCGCTCCACGTTATTGAAGATCAAATCGGCGAAGTGCTCAAACTTCATCAGGGCATGGGCAAGGTTGAGGCACGCACACGCACGCTCTAGCTGCTCAATCAGGTTGGCATTCGTGATGCTGAAAAGAGGCTCAATGCCTATCCGCACC
>JBGTAU010000286.1:0-3175 GCA_041749675.1 Rhizobiaceae bacterium
TTATAGAATTTTTCCACCAAGCCGGAGTGGCGAATGGACCAATATTTCATTGTCCAAGTGCGGCGTCTTCTGCCATCAGCAGCAAACTGTACCGGCCCAATTTCGGGCTTGAGTGCCGGCTTTTTGGCAGCTGGTTTAGGCGCACTCGCAACGATATCAGACATTATTTCCCCCAGCTTTCACCAGCGCTACGAGGCGCTCATGGGTATACTCTTGATCAATATCCGTTGCGGCCTTGTCGGCCTCCGCATCTAAATCGTCGGAGACGGGTGTTGGCTCGCCTTTGCGCCATTCTTCTAAATATGCGCCGCTCTCAGCCGCGCCCGTGCGCATCGCAGCCATATCAATGGCCTTTGTAAAGCGCAGTGGCAGTTCGCGCTTTGCGCTGGTGCGGCCTTTTTTAACGATGACTTGCGCTGGGATATCGCGCCAAAAAACAATGATGAGGTCTGCCATGGTATCTCCAATAATTTTGCGAAAGTGCAGGGGAACGGGATTTTGAGCTAGTTGTGCCACGACGCCGTTGCCCCAAAATGCGACGCCCATATGCGACATGTTGGATTTTAGATCGGTATGGTCGCTATTTTAGAAAAAGCGTCCGGCAAAATGTGTGATGCCATTAAAAGCGTCGTGCATATGGGTTGCAGCAAAGCCGATGACGCTGACGAAAAATCCCAAAAATACAATGCCAATACCGCAGCCGATGGCAAACAGCCAACCATCTCGTTCTGAGAGCGCAAGGCCCATGAGAACCATCGCGAACGCGGGAATCCAATTTGCGCCCGGAATCGGCAGGATAACCAATATTGACAATAGAATGCTGGTCAAGCCAACCAGTCGTTCGCCATTCTTTGTGGTAAATGGCCAATAGCGTGGCTTGATAAAGTGTTCGAGGCGGCGCAGGCGCGGTGTCACGGAGCGAACCAATGAACGAAATTTCTCAGCGGAAAAACCCCACTGTAACAATGGTCTTGGCAACCATACGCGCTCATGACCGAGCAGCATTTGCACGGCTATGATCAATGGTGGAATTCCGAAAACCAGTGTCGAACCAGGGGGCAAGATGGGGATGAGATTTATCGATGAAAACACAGCCAGCAATGCCGCAAATGATCGATCACCCAATGCATCGCGCAGTGCGATCAGTTTGACTTCGCCATCTGTGGTGTTGGCAAAGTCGCGCAAAACGCGGGACAATGCACGGTGGGTTCTTTTTGGCTTGGCGGGCGCATCAGGTTCAATTGAATCGGAAAGAACTTGTACTTCTTCCAATTCATCATCTCCTGAAGGGCTGCGATCCAAAATGATTCTCCTCGCCCTATCATTGAGCGAAACTGGTGACGAAATGATGAATTGGCGAGACGAAAGGTGATTTACAAGCGTATAATTGTCGTACTAGTCAAATATACAGAAATTGCTGATATTTGCGGATCAAATACCGCGCAATGCTGTCGTCAAATCGCCGTAACCAGTAAATCGGTACTCGTAATCCAAGCCAAGATAATCTGCCGCCCATTTGGCCTTGGTTTTGAGCGCTTCGTCTTCGGTCTGTGCCAAATAGACAATCTTGGTATAATTGCCGAACACCATCGGTATCAATTCTGGATGTTCGTTGAATTTCATCGGTTCAATGACAAACGTTTCAAACTGTCGTGCCAGCAAATCAGTTAAATAAAACGCGGTGAACTCATGTTCACATTCGCCGAGAAACTTTTCTGTGCCCGTGAAAAACGCGTAGCAGTGCGGACCGCCAATGCGTTCAATGCCTTCTTCAGCGCAGATTTTGTCCAGTTCGCCCTGCGTTCCGCATTCGGCATATCCGATGTAAATGCGTTTGAATCCTTCGTCCTTCGCTTCGGCAATCGCGGTTCTCATGCCTGGCGCAATTTTATCTGGATAGACGTGCCAAATTGCGGGCAAGCATTTCAAATCGATGTGGTCGAGGCGATTGGCAGCGCAAATGGCCAACACCTCGCGGGCAATCGCCCCGCAGGCGATTACGCGAACTTTTTCGGGCGCCGTAGCAATTCCGCCTAATTTATCTGCACTAACTAACATGTTCGAATCCAACAGGAGATCTTTTTATGACAAATAGCCGATTTTTGACAGCATTGGCACTCGTTTGCGCCCTATTTGCAGCTTCTTGCGCCAACACAGTGCGCGGTGTGGCGACTGATGTAAAAGATACGGCAGATGCCGTTGAAGATTCCGTAAGCTAATAAAAAACCCGGCAATCATATTTGATTGCCGGGACACCTCTAGCTTACAAACAAGGCCGGAATTAAGCCTGATTGTGGCGGCGCAACATAAATGATTTTGCCGTTTCCACTGCTACCGCCGCGTCGCGGCAATAGGCATCTGCACCAACGGCTTTGCCGAATTCTTCGTTTAGCGGCGCTCCGCCAACCAGCACAACGAGGTCGTCGCGAATGCCTTTTTCTTTCATCGTGTCGATCACGACTTTCATATAAGGCATTGTTGTGGTGAGCAGCGCTGACATGCCAATGATATCTGGCTTATGCTCTTCAATGGCGTTGAGATAGTTTTCAACCGGGTTGTTGATGCCAAGGTCGATCACGTCAAAACCAGCGCCTTCCATCATCATGCCGACAAGATTCTTACCAATGTCGTGGATATCGCCTTTGACAGTGCCGATCACCATTTTACCTTGCTTAGGCGCGCCAGTGGCGGCGAGTAATGGGCGCAGAATGAACATTCCGGCTTTCATCGCATTTGCCGACAACAGCACTTCTGGCACGAACAAAATACCGTCGCGGAAATCTTCGCCGACGATGCGCATGCCTTCAACCAAGGCTTCTGTCAGCACCTTGTAAGGCGCCCAGCCGCGGCCGAGCAAAATGTTTGTGCCTTCTTCGATTTCGGGCTTTAGCCCATCGTAAAGGTCGTCGTGCATTTGCTGCACCAGTTCGTCATCAGAAAGATCGGCTAAAATGATTTCGTCGTCTGACATAGGGAGCTATCCTTGAATGCGTATCGTTGGCACTGTCTATATCTATCTATTGGTTAAAATAAAAGACAGTGTCCAAATGCGACTTGTGTCATGAATCGGGCGACATTGAAGTCGGTGTTTGACAGTTAGTTTGGTCAAAGGCTGCCATCTTGGTTGATTGGGGGCAATTCCCCAATTTTTAGCGTCGAAAATGTGGCCGCTGGC
>JBGTAU010000287.1:0-4592 GCA_041749675.1 Rhizobiaceae bacterium
TTATAGTGAAATAAGCACTTTGACCTTTTGAAACTTAAAAACGGCCGCATCCTCAGCGGCCGTTTTTTATACAGCTTCGACTTGCTGAACTTCCGGCACAAAATGGCACAATAGATTTTGAATGCCGTGCTTTAAGGTCGCCGTCGAAGACGGACAGCCAGCACAAGCGCCTTTCATGCTTAAGAACACAGTGCCCTCTTTGAAGCCCTTAAACGTGATGTCACCGCCGTCTTGGGCTACAGCTGGTCGCACACGTGTCTCCAGCAGCTCTTTGATGGTCACAACAATTTCAGCGTCGCTTTCGTCGTAAAATTCGCCATCGGTATTGCCTTGCGAGGGAGAGGCACTTGCAGCCATAACCGGCAAACCAGTCATGAAATGCTCCATGATTGTACCAAGAACCGCAGGCTTTAAATGCTGCCACTCAGGCCCATCTTTCGTCACGGTCACAAAATCATGGCCGAAGAAAACACCGGTCACGCCCGGAATTTCGAACAAACGCGCAGCGAGCGGCGAGCGCTCGCTCGCTTCCTGCTCAGACCGGAAATCTTCGGTACCTTCTGCTATGACGATTTTGCCGGGCAAAAACTTCAAGGTCGCCGGATTGGGTGTTGCTTCAGTTTGGATGAACATTGTTTTCTCCTGCCGTTCCGAAATTCCCTACATGGATGGAAGGCTAGTTTGGAATAATTCCAATATAGTACTGTTGTATTATCGCAGCAAGGGCAATCTTACGCAACGGCTTCTATATCTTCATCAGACAATGTGTGCGGCACGATAGTAACCGGAATAGGAAAAGCAGCCCCGCGCCCCGCAACTGATTGAACCAATGGGCCAGGTCCCTCTTTTGCGCCGCCCGCCGCAAGCACGAGAATGGCAATGTCCTGATCATCTTCAATCAGTTTGTGGATTTGCTCAGTGACTAAGCCTTCGCGAATAACCACTTCTGGCTCAATGCCATGCAGTTCACGCATGCGCTGCACGTGGGTAGATATTGCAAGGTCAGCACGCTGTTGAGCCTCAGCGCGCATAATTTTTTCAACACCCATGAACTGTTGAAAATCCGCTGACTCTATAACGTATAAAAGAACCAATACGCCACCAGTGCTCTTTGCGCGGCGAGAGGCGTAAGCAACAGATCGCTCGCATTCCGGAGTCTCGTCAATAATGGCGAGGAACTTACGCTTATGTCCGGTTTCACGGCTTAATCGTCTTGATACCATTTTCTAACTCTGCCACCACTTTTAGGTTCCAGCAAGCGACTTGAAGTGAAGCGACTTGCCATTTCCTTGCGTATTAACTTATTGAAGCATACCCAGAATAGACTTCACGTCTCGCATTGTCTTTTGCGCAATCGCGCCAGCCCGTTCTCCGCCGTCTTTCAACACGGCATCAATATAACTCTCATCACCCATCAAGCGTCGCATTTCGTCGGCAACTGGCGCAAGTTTCTGTACGGCCAAATCCGCCAGAGCGGGTTTGAAAGTCGAAAATTGATGGCCGCCGAAATCATTGAGCACAGCTTCACGGGTTACATCCGACAACGCTGCATAAATGCCAACCAGATTGTCCACTTCCGGGCGATCTTTTAAACCCTCGATTTCCGACGGCAATGCCAAAGCATCGGTCGTAGCGCGGCGGATCTTCTTGGAAATCTGATCTGCATCATCAGTCAGATTGATTCGCGAAAGGTCCGATGGGTCTGACTTTGACATCTTCTTAGTACCATCACGCAGTGACATCACGCGCGTTGCTGGGCCTTCAATTATTGGCTCCGTCAATGGGAAAAATCCGTTGACTATATTGTCACCTGCCTGCATTTCAACACCAAGGCCAAGTTCGGCAATGCGATCAGAGAAATCATTGTTAAACTTCTGAGCGATATCCCGCGCCAATTCCAGATGTTGCTTTTGATCATCGCCGACTGGTACGTGTGTCCCGCGATACACCAAAATATCCGCCGCCATCAGTGCAGGATAGGCAAAAAGGCCAACCGACGCATTCTCGCGATCCTTGCCCGCCTTTTCCTTAAATTGGGTCATACGGTTCAGCCAACCCATGCGCGCGACACAATTGAATATCCAAGCAAGTTCCGCATGTTGTGGCACACGGCTTTGGTTGAAAACAATATGTGCTTTTGGGTCGATGCCGGATGCAATGAACGCTGCGGTCACTTCGCGAATTGATTTTGTGAGTTCCATAGGGTCTTGCGGCACCGTGATCGCATGCAAATCAACAACGCAGTAAATGCAATTATTGTTGGCCTGCAACGCTACAAACTTGCGGATGGCACCGAGATAATTGCCAAGATGCAAATTGCCGGTCGGCTGGACGCCAGAAAAAACGAGAGGTTCAAATTTTGACATAAGTTATTCCTGGCTGGTGGAGGGCCTGTGTAAATTTGCGGTCTTATGGACGAAGTATACACTTCATTCAAGACGCCTCTAGATCAACCGGCGCTGCAGTTTTTGATTTACGCCTAAATGCAGAGCGAAGCTCGCCTTTATCCAGCCCGCCTGTGGCGATCACGGCAATTAGAAACACCAATGACGCCGCCAAAAGCACCAATAGGGTGGAAACAATGCGCGTAAGGGTTGACAGGCTGCCAATCCATGAAGCTGCAAAAATTGACATCACATACAAAGCCAAACCCATCAAAATCGAAGAGCCTACAATCATCAAAACTTTATATTGCGATGACTTGCTTGGAATAAAATGACGCTTCCGCCACAGCGACCAGCCAAGCATGACGCAGTTCGCCCATGCGGAAAGCGAAGTTGCGGCCGCAATGGCAACGTGTCCATATTTTGGGAACAATGCGAACGAGAGCACAATGTTGATGACAACAGTTGCCATCGAATACCACATCGGCGTCTTCATATCCTGGCGCGCAAAAAATGCTGGTTGGAACACTTTGATCAACACATAAGCGGGCAAACCAGAGGCAAAGGCCGCCAATGCTGTTGCCGTCAATTGTGTGGTTTCAGCTGTAAAAGCGCCGCGTTGGTAGAGAATATTGACGATCGGAGCGGGCATTACCATCATGGCCACCGCCGCAGGCAAAGTAAGCGCCAGCGCAAATTCCAAGCTGCGATTTTGCAAATGCTCGGCTTCTTCGATGCGATTACCCTTTAGGGACCGCGATAGTTCAGGTAGCAAAACCACACCGATGGCGATGCCAATAACACCGAGCGGCAATTGGTTGATACGGTCGGCATAGTTAAGCAAGGCAATCGCACCATCTTGGCTGGAAGCGATAATGCGGCCAATCATAATGTTGATTTGGATGACACCGCCTGTCAGCATTGCCGGCCCCATCAGGATCATCAGATGTTTCACTTCAGGCGTTAACTTTGGTAGGCGCAATGAAAGTGAAAATCCTGCACGACGGCTCGCAATGACTAAAAGAAGTAGCTGCGCAAATCCTGAAAACAGAACGCCCCAAGACAACAAGCGTCCCGTCGCAAATTCGCTGTAGCCAAACCACAACGCAAATGCTGCGGTTCCAACCATGATGATATTGAGCAGAACAGGTACAAACGCTGCCAGAAAATAGTGCCGCAAAGAGTTTAGAATGCCAGAAAACATCGCCACCAATGACATGCATAAAAGATAGGGAAACATCACCCGCGTGAGTTCAACGGTCAGGTTAAATTTATCGGGAGTGTCAGCAAATGCAGGTGCAACGACTGTTGCTACGACCGAGGGCATAAAGATCATTGCTAGTGCGCTTAACCCGAGAAGGACTGTCAGCAACACAGCAAACACTTGTTCTGCAAAGACACGTGCCTTTACAAGCCCACCCTCTTCAACTGCGCTCGCAAATTTTGGAACGAATGCAGAGTTGAATGCACCCTCCGCAAACAGGCGACGAAAAAGATTGGGGAAGGCGAACGCTGCATAAAACGCATCAGCGACGGGGCCTGCGCCAAGTGCGGCACCGATCAAGGCTTCGCGCACAAATCCCAACAAGCGGCTTGCCATGGTGGCGCCGCCGACAGATGCGAATTTTTTGACAAGGCTCATGGGGTTCTTTCTATGCGGCAGCGGATTGTGAGGCCGGAAACAGCGTCAGTAGTTTTTTAGTGATCGTGGCAATGCGCGTTGCCGAGGTGATCTTCGCGCCAGTCAAATCTGTGACATAGAAGGAATCGATAATTTTCTCACCAAATGTTGTCACATGAGCTGAAGCGATGTCCAAATTAAGGGCGGATATCATGGCGGTAATTTCACACAAAAGCCCGGGTCGATCTAAGCCCTCCACTTCGATCACCGAAAACTTATTCGATAAATCATTATTGACGTCCACGCGCGGAGAAATACGAAAAGCTTCGGTAACCTTGCGCTGCTTGGGACGGCGCGCAATCATATCGGGCGAGCGCATCTTGCCAGACAAAACGCCTTCAATCATCCGGCCTACACTATCAGCACGGCGCAGCTCGTCTTCATCGCGTTCAAACTCACGCGAAATCAAAATCGTATCCAGCGCCCTGCCGTCCGTAGTGGTGAAAATTTGCGCGTCCACAATATTCGCGCCCGCCCCCGCGCACGCACCAGCAATGATCGACAGTAAGCGCGGATGGTCTGGGGCA
>JBGTAU010000288.1:0-5375 GCA_041749675.1 Rhizobiaceae bacterium
GTCGCGTGAAAAGGCTGCTAAACTTGATGGGCTATTGGCCAATACGATCGATGCGCCAAACTGGTTGATCGAAGATTTGCGGAAAGCCTACGGCGCAAAAAAGGCGCGTGAAATACTAGCAATGCACCGCATCGAAGCGCCGATTGATTTCACAGTCAAATCAGATCCCGAAGGTTGGGCGACAAAACTGGGTGGCATTGTCCTCCCCGGAGGCAGTGTCCGCGTTGCATCGTTGCAAAGTTCCGTCCCCGAATTACCAGGCTTTACGGACGGGCAATGGTGGGTCCAAGACGCAGCTGCGGCGCTTCCCGCACGCTGCTTGGGCGCGGCTGTGGGCATGCGCGTGGCTGACTTATGTGCTGCGCCCGGCGGCAAGACTGCATTGCTAGCTTCTCTTGGTGCCACTGTCACAGCGCTCGATTTATCAGCCTCTAGATTGAAGCGCCTACACGCCAATCTGGCGCGGTTGCAGCTCTCTGCTGAAACCCATGTCGGCAGCCTTCTCGACTATAAGCCAGAGCAACTATTCGACGCCGTCTTGCTCGACGCGCCCTGCTCGTCCACTGGCACGATCCGCCGTCACCCCGATGTCGCTTGGACCAAATCGCGGCAAGACGTCGAAAAACTTGCCGACTTGCAATACAAACTGCTTGCTCATGCAACGACGCTGGTGAAGCCCGGCGGATTGGTCCTGTTTTCTAACTGCTCGCTGCTGCCGCTCGAGGGCGAAATCCTTGCTGAAAAAGCTGCCAGAGAGATCACCGGTATTGCCCCCCACCCCATTCAGCCCAGCGAAATTCCAGGTCTAGAATATTTACTCGATGCCAACGGTTGGCTACGTTCAACACCGGCAGACATGCAGATGGGTGAGGCAGCAATCTCAGGAATGGATGGATTCTTTGCCGCGCGATTTGCAAAACTGGGCTAGTCTCAAATTACATTCAACAAGAAAACACACCCTTTCTGCTTGCATTAGCTGACTGCGCTTCTATCATTGTCTTGGGACTGGAGAAGCTATTGTCAGGCATTATGGCGAATCAACCGCGCAAAATGGCGCTGGCGACGGCGGGGATATGGCGCAAATTATCGCGCAGGCTCCAGCATGGCCCGATTGCGCGCTGGCGATTTATTGGCTCCACACCAGATCGCATTGTCTTAGCACCGCCGGATTTACGCATGGCAGACGCGCATTTGGCTGCTGAATTTTACGCTGGGCGCTATCCTTTTGGTGGCAAAACGGTGGAAACTGGCGGTCATTCACCATTTGATGTTGCCCCGCCCAATGCCGACTGGGAAGCTGCGCTGCATAATTTTCGCTGGTTGCGCCATATGCGCGAAGCCGGAACAGACCTCGCCTCATTGCAATCACGCGCGTTGGTGCGTGATTGGATTGAGAAAGTCGGCACCACATTTGAAGGATTGCCTTGGAACCCAGACGTTGTCGCTAAGCGAGCCATCGCTTGGATGCAGCATTCAGGGACGCTGTTGCGCGATTGTGAAATCGGCTTTTATCAGCAGTTTTTGAAATCGCTAGCGGTTCAATTGCGCTATCTGAAAGCGGTCACACCAAGCTTGGAAACTGGGGAAGCAAAATTACGGTGCCGCATCGCGTTGGTTTTTGCCGCGCTTTCTCTACCGATGTCACAAGCGCGTTTGAATACTGCCACGCAGCGTTTGGAGGAAGAACTAAAAATACAGGTTTCGGCCGACGGGGTTCACATTTCACGCAATCCCGAGACAGTACTGGAACTCCTGACTGATCTGCTGCCATTGCGCCAAACTTACGCGAACCAATCAGAAAACCCTCCAACCTTGCTCATCGCGACGATCGAGCGGATGCTGCCGGCGCTGCGCTTCTTTCGCCACCGCGACGGCGCATTGGCAAATTTCAATGGTGCCGGGTACGCTATGCAAGAACGCATGGCATCGGTGTTGCGCTATGATGATACCGGCGGCAAACCCCTTTCTGTGTCACCACACTCCGGTTATCAACGTTTGGTGATGGGTTCTGTCACTCTCATCGCGGACACGGGAACGCCGCCACCAATTGGCGCATCCGACGAGGCCAATGCAGGATGCTTGTCATTCGAGTTATCCTCAGGTCGCCATCGCTATGTGGTCAACGCCGGCACCGACCGTTTCGGCACGGCGGACATAAGGCTGATTTCGCGCGCCACCGCTGCCCATTCGACCGCCACTATCAATGATACCTCATCATGCCAATTTGCAGCCAATAATTCTGCCAAATCACTATACGGCACGCCGATCATTTCCGGACCGCGCAAAGTGACAGTGAAGCGGCTCGAAGAAGAGGATGCGCAAGGATTTATCGCCAGCCATGATGGTTATCTTAAAACGTTTCATGCGATCCACACCCGCCAAATTCTAATGTCACATGGCGGGTCGGTGATTGCGGGGATGGATAAAATAACGGGGTCTGATGGCTATCCATTGCGCAATGCCAAAAAGGATCTGGTGACAGTGCGCTTTCATCTTCATCCGCAAGTGTCAGTTACTTACAATGACGACGCGCAAATCACGCTGAGCACTGAGCGTGATGATACGTGGGTTTTCACCTGCAATGAGGTTGCGCCAACCATCGCAGAATCCCTATTTTTTGCCGGCATCTCTGGTCCACAAAAGTCTAAAATGTTGGTTTTGGAGTTTCACGCAAGTGAACTCGAGACCGTCAATTGGCAGTTCACCCGCATTGGGCTGGGAAACTGGTCGCAATAAACCACGGCACGCTTTTTATAAAATACCGCACTGCAGCATTCTGTGCTGGAAAGCCAAGCCACATGATGCTATCGGGCGCGCACTATTGATGGACCTTACGGGCTTGGCCCGTCGAAGGATAAAAAATGGTCGTTGCCTCCAAACGTATTCCAGCTCCCGATTTGCATCCAGTGCGCCGCGCATTGATTTCAGTATCTGACAAATCCGGTCTCATTGAATTTGCCAAAGCACTCATCGCGCAAGGCGTTGATCTTGTCTCAACTGGCGGCACCGCCAAAACTTTGGCCAAAGCGGGTCTGCCTGTTACGGACGTTGCAGACATTACCAATTTCCCGGAAATTATGGATGGCCGCGTCAAAACATTGCATCCGAGTGTCCACGGTGGCCTGCTTGCCATTCGTGATGACGCCGACCACATCGCCTCCATGATCGAACACGAAATTCCCGAAATTGATATGGCGGTCATCACGCTGTATCCGTTTGAAGAAGTGCGCACCAAAGGCGGCGATTACCACGAGACGGTGGAGAACATCGACATTGGCGGCCCTGCCATGATCCGCGCGGCTGCCAAAAACCATGCGTATGTTACCGTCGTTACCGATCCTGCCGATTACGATATGGTTATTGACGCGCTGGCGATCCATGATGGCAGCTTGCCCTATCGCCTGCGCCAAGAATTGGCGGCGAAGGCATTTGCGCGTACTGCTGCGTATGACGCGATGGTGTCAAACTGGTTTGCCAATGATCTTGCCATTGAGACACCAGAGTTTCGCTCCATTGGCGGTAAATTGGCCGAATCTTTGCGTTATGGCGAGAACCCTCATCAGACAGCAGGTTTTTACAAGACAGGTGATCTGCGCCCCGGCGTCGCCACGGCCACACAGTTGCAGGGCAAGCAATTGTCGTACAACAATATCAATGACACCGACGCCGCATTTGAACTGGCGGGCGAATTTGACGCAGCGCGCACAGCCGCCGTGGCAATTATCAAGCATGCAAATCCATGCGGTGTGGCGCAAGGCAAATCGCTCAAAGATGCCTATCTGAAAGCGCTGGCTTGCGATCCGACATCAGCCTTTGGCGGCATCGTCGCCGTCAACCGCAAACTGGACGCCGATGCCGCGACAGAGATTGTCAAGACTTTTACTGAAGTCATCATCGCGCCAGAAGCCTCCGAAGAAGCCATTGCGCTGATCGCAGCGAAGAAGAATCTGCGCCTGCTTGTTACCGGTGCCATGCCCCAATCCGCGCGAGGCTGGTTTGACTGCAAAAACTGTTTCAGGCGGCCTCTTAGTGCAATCACGCGACAATGCTGTGGTCGATGATTTCGACTTAAAAGTTGTGACCAAACGCGCACCAACGGCGCAAGAGCTGAGCGACTTGCGCTTTGCGTTCCGCGTCGCAAAGCACGTGAAGTCCAACGCCATCGTCTACGTCAAAGACGGCGCGACAGTGGGCATTGGGGCGGGTCAAATGAGCCGCGTGGATTCATCCCGCATTGCGGCTCGCAAGGCACAAGATGTGGCCGAAGCTTCCAAGTCAGAGGTCATGACCAAAGGCTCCGTGGTCGCCTCTGATGCCTTTTTCCCCTTCGCCGACGGTCTCATTTCAGCCATCGAAGCAGGCGCAACCGCTGTGATTCAGCCGGGCGGTTCCATGCGCGACGACGAAGTTATTGCGGCTGCAGACGCTGCCGGAATTGCCATGGTGTTTACTGGCGTTCGCCATTTCCGGCATTAGGGCCAGTATGGTTTAATCGTCGACGACCGCAGCTGGATATGGCGTAGTCCAGAGGATAGCCAAGCCGACAACAAAGAACACAATCAACACGGCCATGCCAAGGCGTGCCGAGCCAGAAAGTGCAGTCACAGTCGCGACCATAAAGGGTGCAAGGAACGATGTCGCACGACCTGACATGGCATAGAGGCCAAAGTAACGCCCGCTTTCGTCTGCACTGACACTGCGTGCCATGTAGGATCGAGAGGACGCTTGAACTGGCCCAAACGCAGCGCCAATGAACAGACCAAAAAACAAGTAGGCTTTTTCAGCGCCTGTTGCGAACAAACCGCCAGGATCTGCAGTTGAAAACTGCATAAGGCCAAACAAAGTATATCCCGGGCCCGTTGATACAATGCCAATTGTCGCGAGCAATAACATAAAAATCGAAACCATCACCACGCGCTTGGACCCAAACATCGTGTCAAATTTTGCTGCCGCAAGGCATCCAAATATAGCGACGACGTTGAGTATGATGCCAAACACGCCGATTTCTGTCGTAACCCAACCAAACATACCGGCTGCAAATACACCGCCAAGCGCGACCAATGCATTGACCCCATCCTGATAGATCATGCGGCTCAGTAAAAACTTGAAAATACCTATGCGCTTGCGCGCCTCAATCAAAGTTTCTTTGAGCTCTGTTAAACCTGACTTTACTGCTTCTTTGAGAGGCATACCCTTCGTTGCATCAGGCGTGAATAGAAACATCGGTAAAATAAATATGAAATACCAAAGTGCGGAAATGGGTCCGGTGGCCCGATCGGCATCGCCGGTAGATGGATTAAACCCGAACAACGGATCAGCTCCTAAAAGGGTCTTCCCACTTTCTGGTGATGCAGACAAAAAGCCCACAACGAAAA
>JBGTAU010000289.1:0-1543 GCA_041749675.1 Rhizobiaceae bacterium
CTACGGCTCGGTGAATGCCACCATCCGCGCGGATTTGCGCGTTGAGGCGGGGCAATTGACTGAAGCGACCGTGGAGCACAAAGCCGCAGAGTTGACACTCAAGTTGGTGCGCGAAGAAGGCGGCGAGGCAATGGCGGATACGGCTTGGTCTGTGCTGAACCCATCGGGCGAAATTATCAAAGAAAGTGTCGGTGCGTTTGCTTCGATGGTGCTGGCCGAAGGTGATTATGTCATCATCGCAAAGAACAAGGAAAAGCTGTTCCAGCGCGAGTTTTCTGTCGTCGCCGGACGCAATCAAGACGTCGAGGTTTTGATGAGCAGTGCCGCAGCGCCTGCCGCTGGTCCTGTTGTTTCGGAAGACGCGATTACAGCTGTCGAGCCTTAAGCAAAATCTTTTTGTGCACCAATCGCGCCAACCCTCGCTTCTGTGACACCAGCGGCGGCTCCAACGCAAACACAGCATTGTAGAGCGTTTCCAACAATTGCTTGCGATCAGTCAGCGCGGCCAGTTCTGCCCACGGCATGACGTTTCCGATTGTTACCCCGATGGACTGTCCGCGGAGCCGACTGAATTCACGCACCAACAACGACAGGCGTAAGGTCAACGAAAACCGGCTGACAAAATGGAAAAGACGGCCATTTTGCCCCGAAAAGTGGATCGGCACGACAGAAGCGCCCGCTGATTGAATGAGTTTGGCCGGGAACATTTTCCACGGCAAATCTTCGGCCTTGCCAAACATCTTCTGTGCAGTTGCCACGCCGCCGGCCGGGAACACCACAACAGTTACCCCTTCTTTCAGCAGCCTTACAGCCTCATGCCGGGTTTTCATATTGAGCGCGAGGGCCTCTTTGGTTTCCTCAAACGAAACCGGCAAAGCGTATGGCTCCATCTCTTTTATTTTCAGCAAATCGCTGTTGATGAGAA
Source organism: Rhizobiaceae bacterium (assembly GCA_041749675.1). Classification (GTDB taxonomy): domain Bacteria; phylum Pseudomonadota; class Alphaproteobacteria; order Rhizobiales; family Rhizobiaceae; genus JANMEX01. Next base: position 926 of record JBGTAU010000289.1, read on the forward strand.
CTTTGAACGGACGGCCAAGCTGTTCCGCCAGGGCAAGAATCGCAACGCCATCACCAATACCATAGGGGTGGTTGGCAACAAGGACGAGCGGGCCTTCCGGCAGGTCTTTGGGTGGCCACTGCTCTGCCAATCCGAGCTGAACGTCGATCAATTCCAGCATACCGCTGAAAACACGCTCGCCCGTCGGCACGATGTCGTTGCGCCAAATTTGATAGAGGCGGAGATAGCGGTCGCGCCCCGATAATCCCTCTATCGATCGGATGATCCAGCGTTTGAACCGCGGCTGGCTGGGGTTGGCGTACGAAAATTCATGAAACTGCATGTGCATGCCCGGATGCTGAGTTTCTCTTTATTTGCCACCTTATGATGACATATAAATGAAGGTCTGAAAATGAAGGCCGGAAACCTCTCGGTCCCGGCCTATCCGTTAGTTGCCTGCGCGACGGCGTTTGACATCCGGCGGCGTTGCTTCATCGACCAAGGCGGCAATGACTTCTTCGAGGCTGATTTCAGTTTGATCACGGGAGCCGAGGCGGCGAATATTCACCTTCTGCTCCTCGGCTTCGCGCATACCGCAAACCAACATTACTGGCACTTTAGCCAGAGAATGTTCGCGGA
>JBGTAU010000290.1:0-4011 GCA_041749675.1 Rhizobiaceae bacterium
GTCGCCTTCATCACCTGACCAACGAACCAAGCCGCCATTGTCGGCTTGGCTTTAACCTTCTCGACCTGATCGGGATTGGCTGCAATGATCTCATCCACAGCCTTTTCAATCGCGCCCAAATCGCTAACTTGTTTCATGCCGCGCTCTTCAACGATCTTGGCAGGGTCGCCGCCTTCGTTAAAGACGATTTCAAACAAGTCTTTGGCGATTTTGCCGGAGATTGTGTTGTCTTTGATGAGATCGATAATACCGCCCAGCTGCGCTGGTGAAACAGGAGATTGCTCAATGCCTTTGCCCGCTTTGTTCAGCGCGCCGAGCAAATCATTGATGACCCAATTGGCCGCCAATTTACCATCGCGGCCGCTGGCAACAGCCTCATAGAAATCCGCAATAGAGCGTTCCGTGACCAACACAGAAGCATCGTAGGCAGATAAGCCCTGCTCTGAAATTAGACGGGCACGTTTGTCATCTGGCAATTCAGGCAAATCATCTTTTATCGCCGCCACAAATGCGTCATCGAACTCTAAGGGCAACAAGTCCGGATCTGGAAAATAGCGATAATCATGCGCTTCTTCTTTCGAGCGCATCGAGCGTGTTTCACCTTTGGTCGGATCATAGAGCCGCGTTTCTTGATCTATTTTGCCGCCAGCCTCAAGCACATCGATTTGGCGCTGCGCTTCATAATCGATGGCTTGGCCTACAAAGCGGATCGAATTCACATTCTTAATCTCGCAGCGTGTACCAAATTCACCGCCCGGTTTGCGCACAGAAACATTGACGTCCGCGCGCATCGAGCCTTCATCCATGTTGCCATCACACGTGCCCAAATAACGCAGAATCGTGCGCAGCTTGGTCAAATAGGCCTTGGCCTCGTCAGCGGACCGCAAATCAGGCTTGGAAACAATTTCCATCAAGGCCACGCCAGAGCGGTTCAAATCGACATAAGACATGGTCGGATGCTGATCATGCAAAGACTTACCGGCGTCCTGTTCCAGATGCAGGCGCTCAATGCCGATTTCTACCGATTCATATTGGCCCTTATTGTCTGGACCGACGGCAATTTGTACTTTGCCCTCGCCGACAATCGGCTGCTTAAACTGCGAAATCTGATAGCCTTGCGGCAAATCTGGATAAAAGTAATTCTTGCGGTCAAAGACCGATTTATTATTGATCTGCGCTTTTAAACCTAACCCAGTGCGCACAGCTTGGCGCACACACATGTCGTTGATGACTGGCAACATGCCTGGCATGGCGGCGTCTACCAGCGATACATGATCGTTGGGCTGCCCGCCAAAATCCGTCGATGATCCTGAAAACAGTTTCGATTGCGAAAGCACTTGCGCATGCACTTCCATGCCAATGACGACCTCCCAATCGCCAGTCGCACCAGCGTAAAAGCGTTTCGGATCAGGAATACGGGTATCAACAAGGGACATGAGCAAGACTTCTTGTGTTGGGTGTATTGAATCTGTTGTTCGTTCGCTAAAGGAAGCGGCGTTGCATGGCAAGAGTTTAGAACAACCAACTAAGCAGCCAATTCAATTGCCATCGCCCTTTCGATACGCGCTCTTCTATCAGGCGCATTCATTGCTGCCCACAGATCATTGCGACGCTGAACATTCAGCCAAAAATCCGCGGTATTTCCGAAAACACGCGCCAACATTAAAGCTGTGTCCGCTGTAACGCCACGCCTATTGGTACATAGCTCATTGACATGCTTGCGAGACACACCCATCGCTCGAGCCAATTGGCCTTGCGTCAACTTCATAGGATTCAAAAACTCTTCTGCTAGAATTTCACCAACAGAAACTGGCTGGCGTTTGGTCATCAACATTTCAATCACCTGTAACTGTGGTCATCTAAGTAGACCTGTGAAGCAACACCGCGTTCGGCATCCCATTTGAAAATCAATCGCCATTGTTGATTGACACGTATCGAATGTTGCCCGTCAAGTTTGCCTACGAGCTTTTCAAAGCGATTTCCCGGTGGAACGCGAAGATCAACATCCGCCGTCGCATCATCTAACAACTGCAGTTTTCTAAACAAAGACGCCGACAAATTGGCCGGGATCTTTTTATAACTTTCATCATGCAAAAAGAAAGATTCAAGCCAAACATCACGAAAACTTTCAATCATAACAAATTGTACCCTGTAACGGGTTAAGTTACAAGAAAATTAAAACCGCGAAGGCGCCGCCGCGTCCACAACACGCATTTGCACGGTGCGACGCCCGTTAAAATGATTGACCGAAAGATTGCCAGCCACATGAATTTGATGACCAATGTTGGCGTGCAGGAAATCACCCAGTGGCGTGCCCTCCGAGCGAAATGCGATGGCTTGCACAGAGGATTGATCCAAGGCCGAAAGTGTCATCGACACATGGCCGTTGCCGACAATACGGCAATGAGCCAAACGATGATTGGGCAGCACCAACAATGGCGAGGGATTACCAGAGCCATAGGGGCCAGCTCGATCCATTTGTTCGATCATCGCTAAGGTCGCAGCACCGGCAGACAGCGCCCCGTCAATTTCAAGTTCTGCATTAGCATGCAGCGCAGTGATGGCCTCACTGGTTTCCGCTTCAAAAAATGCGCGTAAATCTCCAAGCTTGGCTTTTTCAATAGTGATGCCCGCAGCCATCGCATGGCCGCCACCTTTCACGAGAATGCCTAAGTCCACCGCCTTGCGCACCAATCGGCCAAGATCCACACCAATAATTGAGCGGCCGGAACCGGTGCCGACACCATTGGGGTTAAACGCAATGGCAAAGGCCGGCCGTCGCGCCTTTTCCTTCAAGCGCGCGGCAATCAGCCCGACAATGCCAGGATGCCATTTCTCGTCTGCCGCAATGATCACAGGTGGCCCATCGCCGCCCGCCAAATCATAACCTACTGAACGCTCAGCCTCTTCCAGCATGACCTTTTCCATAGCCTGCCGTTCACCGTTCAGTTGATCCAATTTCTCTGCAATTGCAGTGGCTTGCGCTTCATCGTTCAACGTCAAAAGTCGTGCACCCAACGCCGCATCACCAATGCGTCCGCCCGCATTGATACGCGGACCAAGCAAAAATCCGAGATGATAGATATTCAGCGGCTCGCCAATGCGCGAAAATTTTGCGAGTGCTGCAAGCCCTGGATTTTCAAACCGCCGCGCCACTTGCAACCCTTTGACCACAAACGCACGGTTAAGGCCAATGAGTGGCACCACATCACAAACCGTTGCCAGCGCCACAATATCCAAAAGCGCCATGAGGTCTGGTAGGCTTTTGACGCCCGCGTGACGCAGTTGGCGTGTAACCTCTACCAACACCATAAACACCACGCCAGCTGCGCAAAGATAGCCAAGGCCAGATAGATCATCCTCACGATTTGGGTTCGCTACGGGCGTTTCCAGCGGCAGATCACCGCCCACTTGATGGTGATCAATCACAATCACCTCTGCGCCTGCTGCGCGGCCTGCAGCAATGGCAACAGCGCTGTTGGTGCCGCAATCCACGGTGACAATCAAAGTTGCCCCGCGCTTGGCCAGTTCTTCCATTGCAGTTGGATTGGGGCCGTACCCCTCAAAAATCCGATCTGGGATATAAATTTCATGCGGCACATGAAAGTGGCTCAGATAGCGCGACAACAGCGCAGATGATGCAGCTCCATCCACATCATAGTCGCCAAAAATTGCCACGACTTCCTTCGCCTGAATTGCTTTGACAAGCCGCGCGGCAACCAAGCCCAAATCCGTGATGGTTAAAGGGTCAGGCATCAAATCTTTAAGTGTTGGATCAAGCCACCGCAATGCATCTTCTTCGGCAACACCCCTACCCGCTATAATCCGTGCCACCAAATCCGGAACGCCGAACTTTTGGCTCATCGCCAGCGCCGTATTGGCAGAGCGCGCCGAAAGGCGCTCCACCCAGCGATGGCCGGTGACGGATTTTTCTATGTCGAGAAATGTTCTGCGCTGCACGGTATTGCTCCTTTCGCTTCAATAAGCGAATGGAGTAGAATTGTCATGCCC
>JBGTAU010000291.1:0-2827 GCA_041749675.1 Rhizobiaceae bacterium
AAAGCAAAATTCCCTCCTCGGCTTATCCGCGTCTTGTCTTCAGTGCAGCGGTCCTTAGTGGATCATTCTCGCGGGCTTTGAGCTTCCTCTTCTTTTTTATCAAGGTTACTCCCATGCAGGAAATGAAACTCCAAGAGCTTAAGGGCAAAAGTCCGACTGATCTGCTCAATTTCGCTGAATCGCTTGACGTCGAAAATGCTAGCACAATGCGCAAGCAGGAATTGATGTTTGCCATTTTGAAGAAATTGGCAGCGCAAGAAGTTGAGATTATCGGCGAAGGCGTTGTTGAAATTTTGCAAGACGGATTTGCGTTCTTGCGGTCTGCCAACGTAAACTACTTGCCAGGTCCTGATGATATCTATGTATCACCCTCCCAGATTCGTCGTTTCTCATTGAAAACGGGCGATACGGTTGAAGGTCCAATTCGTGGTCCAAAAGAAGGCGAGCGCTATTTCGCGTTGCTCAAGGTCAACACGATCAATTTTGAAGATCCTGAAAAGATCCGCCATAAAACCCATTTTGACAATTTGACGCCGCTTTATCCGAACGAGCGTTTCAAGATGGAGATTGAAAACCCAACGACAAAAGACTTGTCTGCACGGGTTATCGATTTGGTTGCGCCGCTCGGTAAAGGTCAACGTGGTTTGATCGTCGCGCCGCCGCGTACCGGTAAAACGGTCTTATTGCAGAACATCGCACATTCGATCACAGCGAACCATCCGGAATGCTTTTTGATTGTTTTGTTGATTGATGAGCGGCCAGAAGAAGTCACCGATATGCAGCGCTCCGTGAAGGGCGAAGTGATATCTTCGACCTTCGACGAGCCAGCCCAGCGTCACGTTCAAGTGGCGGAAATGGTCATCGAAAAAGCCAAACGCTTGGTTGAGCACGGCCGCGATGTGGTCATTTTGTTGGATTCGATCACGCGTCTTGGCCGCGCTTACAATACGGTCGTGCCATCATCCGGTAAAGTTTTGACCGGTGGTGTTGACGCCAATGCGTTGCAACGTCCGAAGCGTTTCTTTGGTGCTGCGCGTAATATTGAAGAAGGCGGATCGCTGACGATTATCGCAACGGCGCTCATCGATACTGGAAGCCGTATGGACGAAGTGATCTTCGAAGAGTTCAAAGGGACGGGTAACTCGGAAATTGTTCTCGATCGTAAGGTTGCTGATAAGCGTATCTTCCCATCGATGGATATTTTGAAGTCCGGTACGCGCAAAGAAGATCTGTTGGTACCAAAGCAGGAATTGCAGAAGATTTACGTTCTGCGCCGTATCTTGGCTCCCATGGGCACCACTGATGCCATCGAGTTCTTGATTGACAAGCTTAAGCAAACCAAGGGCAATGCGGACTTCTTTGATTCGATGAATACATAATCGAATTGGCTGATTATCTTACAATTGATTCGCCTATGAAACGATTGATGATTTGAGGTCCGGCATGGTGCCTATCAGGCACTGGTGATTGGTGTTGGAGTGATGGTCTTGGCTTCCGATACAATTTTTGCATTGGCGAGTGGGCGTTTACCTGCTGGTATTGCTGTTGTTCGCATCAGTGGTGCAGGCGTTCGATTCGGACTCGAAACTATTTGTGGTGTGGTCCCCTCACCGCGCAAAATGCAGTTGGTGCGCTTCCACGACAAAAGCGACGAGACAATTGACACTGGTTTGGTGGTTTATTTTGCGCATCCTGCGTCGTTTACCGGTGAAGACTGCGCAGAATTGCATCTTCATGGCGGTATTGCAGTCGTGCGCTCCATGTTGTCGTGTTTGGCGGCGTTGCCCAATTTCCGCTTGGCAGAGGCGGGAGAATTCACCAAACGGGCTTTTTTGTCGGGAAAATTGGATTTGACGCAGGCCGAGGGCTTGGCAGATTTGATATCCGCCGAAACCGAAGCGCAGCGTCGCGTCGCGGTTAGCCAATCGGAAGGTCGGCTGCGTGAGCTCTATGAGGACTGGCGCACGAAGCTCGTTCGTTTAAGAGCGATGGTTGAGGCTTCAATCGATTTCTCTGATGAAGATGACGTTGCTGAGCGGGCCTTGGTTGCGGTAGCTGATGAAGTCGGCACTCTGAGCAAGGCTATTAAACAGCACATACAGGGTTACCGGTCGGGTGAAATCATCCGGGATGGCTATCAAGTGGTGATTGCCGGTGCGCCCAACGCTGGGAAATCGAGCCTTTTGAATGCACTGGTGAAGCGCGACGTCGCGATTGCCAGTGACGAGGCTGGAACGACCCGTGATTTGATTGACGTTCGTTTGGAAATCGATGGCAATCTCATCATTCTCACGGATACTGCTGGCCTTAGAATTGCCGAGGGCAAAGTCGAAGCGATCGGTGTTGAACGCGCGAAGGTGCGGATTGAAGCGGCTGATCTGGTCTTACTGGTTAGCAACTTGCATCAGCCGGTCGATACATCGCTCATTCCCATTGTGGCTCCGATTATAAAAGTTGGAACACATTTGGATTTGGTCGGTGAGAATTCTAGTTATGTTGATTTTGCATTGTCGACCAAGACAGGCGCAGGTCTTCAGAACTTACTTGACGAACTGGGACGACGTGCAAGTTTAGCGGCTTTGAACGATCAGGTTATTCCCACGCGTGAGCGACAAGTCGGGCTGCTTCGGCAGCTTGCTGTGGAGCTAGACGATGTCTTGAGTGTACAATCTAGTGATTTGGATTTGGTCGCGGAGCATTTGAGACGAGCTACCGATCATGTCGGGCGACTTGTGGGGCGCGTTGACGTTGAAGATTTGCTCGACGTTATATTTTCTCAGTTTTGCATTGGCAAATGATTCACGTGAAACATGGACGGCAAGCCTAT
>JBGTAU010000292.1:0-1600 GCA_041749675.1 Rhizobiaceae bacterium
AGACGTGTGCTCTTCCGATCTACATGGGACTTTAATGCGCCTGCATTTACGCCCATTGCATAAGGCACGATTGCAACGCGGGTATTGCCGCTGCTATTGTCGATGAATTCCTTAACACCCGCCTTTGCGGCAACTTTAAGCTCGTTTATCTTGGTCAAATCCTTCTTCCCTGAAGAATCGACCCCCATCGATCCAGTCACATCCAGCACCATCGAGACTTCTACCTTGCGTTCAATGTAGCTCGCAACAGAGCTCGTACCCACTTTGCGGGTATTGCCCGCGCCAAACACCGGAAACACCAACGGCAGATCAGTCTGCACACTGGCGCTGACTTTAATCGTTGCGGGGTCAAAATTGAAGTTGGTGATTGTCGTGGTCACTGCATCATAACGATTGGCGTTCAAATTCACTTCAAAAAACTTCTGAACAGCCGCTTTTGCATCGCTTGGCTTAATTTTACCTTGTGCAATGTCTTTGGCGGTCGAAATCAACGCCACATCCAGCGCATTTTGCATATCGCTTTTGGCGTTCAACATGCGCGTATAATCAACAGCGATGCCCACTGACATCAGCACAGGAACAGCCGCAATCGCAAACATAATAGCGAAGTTGCCACCGCGATCTTCAGCAAATGAAGCGACTGTTGATTTTAGATTTGCGAACTTGAACATTGCATTGTCTCCGGATGATACGGCATGGCCGCTTTCATCAGAAGCATTGCGAAAAGCCTGCCAGTTCGCAGGCAGGTCCTAGATAGTAAAGTTATATCATTGATTTTATTGAATTTTCACGTAGAACATGATTAACAATCGGTAAACAAAAACAGCGATTATGAATTGGCTTAATCAATCATAAACCATGAAGTCTAAGAGCCACCGAATTGCACACCCGAGTGCAATCACCCGTACCAATTCGGGACACCCTATTGAGCCAATAGGGCGCACTCAAAAATCATGAGCGATGCCATTGACCTCCCAGTCGCCATATCGCGCTGGATCTTGGCCGCCGCGACCACCCAGTTCTTTGGGAGCTATCGGTTTTTCTTCTTTGGTCCGCCTCGCCTTCGCCTCAGCTAGGGCTTTTGCGGCAATTGAGGGATCAGGGCGTTTCACTGTTTCGCTCATCGCTAATTTACCCCTTAAAGATTGAATCCGGCTTGTTCACATCCCATGATATAAGTCATTACGTTCAAAGCTGAAAGGGATTCGCCAAATATGAACCTGTTGCGCACATTTATGCTTCTTGCAGCCATGACCGCGCTGTTTATGGTTGTGGGCTATGCCATCGGCGGCCAAGGCGGGATGTTGATCGCCTTGCTGTTTGCTACAGCGACTAATGTTTTTTCTTGGTGGAATTCTGACAAAATGGTGCTGCGCATGCACCATGCTGTCGAGGTCGATGAGGCCAACGCTCCCGAGTATCACGCCATTGTTAAAGCGCTGGCCGAGCGCGCAGGATTGCCTATGCCTTCGGTGTATCTCATCGACAACGAGCAGCCCAACGCCTTTGCAACAGGTCGCAATCCACAAAATTCCGCCGTGGCCGTCACCACTGGATTGCTCAAACGCTTGACCAATGAAGAGGCCGCTGGCGTCATTGC
>JBGTAU010000293.1:0-2796 GCA_041749675.1 Rhizobiaceae bacterium
GTTTTATGTGAGCTGCATTCACTTCAGCTCTACCGCCGCCATTTATTAACTTAAGGCCCGTAAACGCACATCGTTCGTCATATGCCTGCAGTACGATCCGGCGAAAAGTCTTGTCACGAACTACTCTCGATGTCAGTGAACTTACGCGGTCTCTTTGTAGTTCAAAAACAAAGGGGCTTTGTTCTTCTTGAAACCCAATTGAAATTGGATCCGTGACTTCCCGTGGTAAAATAATATCGGCATCTTTGAGCCCCTTGTCGAGTATCCGCAAAAAGTCGATATTTGATATAAGCCTAACCGCTGATCGTGCTCGACCCGAGAGTTTTCCGTACTCATTGAGTAGCCCAAGTTCAATTGGTTCTCCGCTGTCGTTGAATGGAACCTTGTTTGTAAATTCTAAATAGGTGTTTGGTTCAATAATAGCCAGAAACATGTCTTCCTTTTTCGGGTCTGGGACAATTTGTTTAACTTTCGCAACGGCAAAATAGCCACGGCTGCGTAAGACTTTGGTGGGTTCGAGGTATACAATCCAATCCCCAAGACATGGCTTGGCCCTACCAAGATAGCTTTTTGGAAACTGATATTGTTCAGCTGGACTGTCGTCATAAATTGAATCGGACCGGTGCATAAAAACGCAATATACCATAGTGGATTGCTCATTCTTAAATTGGCGAACATCGCTATTATGCCGCAGTCGGAACGTAAACAGATTTGCAAATCCATCAAGTGACTAAGAAGGTCTCTTACGTTAATTTGTTAATACAAGAACAGTCCAATTTGCCTAATCCCCCTTCACACAAACTTGACTTCCCCACCACCTTGCCATTCCCCTCCCCGCACCCGATATTCGGCATAGTCAACAACTAAGGAGCACACCCCATGACACATGAAACTGCAATACTCGCTGGAGGTTGTTTCTGGGGCATGCAAGATCTGATACGTCGCCGTCCCGGAGTTGTTTCCACCCGTGTCGGTTATACGGGCGGGGATGTGCCCAATGCGACCTATCGCAATCATGGCACACATGCCGAAGCCATTGAGATCGTCTTTGATCCGACCAAGACCAGCTATCGCGCGTTGCTTGAGTTGTTCTTCCAAATCCACGACCCCACCACTTTGAACCGCCAGGGCAATGATCGTGGGTTGTCCTATCGTTCGGCGATTTATTTCACTGACGAAGCACAGAAAAATGTGGCGCTCGACACAATTGCTGACGTCAATGCTTCAGGCTTGTGGCCGGGTAAAGTGGTAACAGAAATCGAACCCGCTGGTGATTTTTGGCAGGCTGAGCCTGAACATCAGGACTACTTGGAACGCTATCCAAATGGCTACACGTGTCATTTCCCACGGCCCAACTGGGTGCTGCCCAAACGCGCCGCATGAGGCCGAACGACGTTTGCAAACACCGCCGCAATTTTACCGCACTGGCCAGCCAAAGCGGCGGCCTTGATGATTTAGGAAATTTCCATGTCTGTTTTCAATCTAAAGGCTGGTGCGTTTAACACACGCTTTCTGGCCACGATCATTGCGCTTCCGCTTATTTCAATGCCAGCGCTGTCACAGACTGCAATTGTCGAAACCATCGATCCAAATGTCACCGCATACACGCTCGAAAACGGGCTGACTGTCGCGCTCGCACCCTCCAAGACGGCACAAAGTGTGGCTTTGGTCACGCACTATGATGTTGGCTCAGCCAATGAATCACCCGGGCGCAGCGGCTTTGCCCATTTATTCGAGCATCTGATGTTTGAAGGTACCAAGTCGGTGCCCGATTTTGACAAAGTCATTTCGAGTGTCGGCGGGCAAAACAATGCGTTTACGCAACGCGATGGCACCACCTATTACATGACCGGCCCTGCCGAAGCTTTGCCGCTTTTCTTGCGCCTCGACGCGGACCGCATGGCCAATTTAGCCAACGCGGTAAGCCAAGAAGATCTCGACAACCAACGCGCCATCGTACTCAATGAAATGCGGCAGAATGTGCTGGATCGGCCCGGCGGTGCGGCCCGCGAGCAAACCGAAACAGCGCTGTATCCTGAAACCCATCCCTATGGCCATTCTACAATCGGATCTATCGCTGATTTGCGCGCAGCAAGCCTGCAAGATGTCATCGCATTTCATCGCGTCAATTACATTCCGGCCAATGCCCATATTGCCATCACCGGTAATTTTGACATTGAGAAAGCCAAGGCTTGGATTGATCAAACATTTGCAAAAATACCAAGCGCTGCGCCCATGGAAATTGCCGAAGTTAAGGACGTGAGCGCCAATACAAAACGCTTAGAATTCAGTGACGAAGTGCCAACCCCCGTGGTGATGTTGCAATGGACAGGTCCACGCGGATTTTCAAAACAAACGGTGGCAAACTCGATGATGGCAGGCGCCATGTCAGTCGGCAATAGTGCGTTTGACAATAGGCTTATCGTCCAACAAGGCGTAGCATCATCTGTCAATGCTTATTGGAGCGATGGCAATCTTGGCGGGAGTTTCAAAGTACTCGCCACCGCCGCACAAGGGGTCAGCGCAGATAAACTGGAAGCAGCGATGCGCAGCACTTTAGACGCAATGCGCAGCGAAGGTTTCACCGATGAGGCGCTTAAAATTGTCCGCACCGATCTTGAAACAGGATACTCTTCAGTGCCGAACAATCCAGTTGGCTTTGCAATTGCATTGGCGCAAAGCGCGTCCAATGGAGACGCCAGAACGTGGCGCGGCGAAATCGACTATGCCAAAACAATTACAGCGTCCGATGTCAACGCGGCATTAAGAGCATTTGCCGACGATACCGCTCAAGTT
>JBGTAU010000294.1:0-17697 GCA_041749675.1 Rhizobiaceae bacterium
CTAAGACAGCTATTGCTGATTTGCAAGCCGCTCATCCTGAAGTCCTGATAGAGAATGTCGACGATAGCGTCAGTTACACGCGCGGCAACTTTGAAGCTGCAATGAGTTCGCTTGTTGAAGGCGCTTTGTTGTCGGTCGTTGTCGTCTTCTTATTCCTGCGCGATTGGCGGGCCACGTTGATTTCAGCTGCTGCGCTGCCATTGTCAGCAATTCCCACCTTTTGGGTCATGCATCAAATTGGATTCTCACTCAATCTTGTGAGCCTGCTCGGCATCACGCTCGTGGTTGGAATTCTCGTTGATGATGCGATTGTGGAAATCGAAAACATCGTTCGGCACATCCGCATGGGCAAATCGCCCTATCGCGCATCGCTCGAAGCGGCTGATGAAATTGGTATGGCGGTGATAGCGATTTCAGTGACCATTATCGCCATTTTTGCGCCCGTGTCATTCATGAGCGGCGTTGCAGGCCAGTATTTCAAACAGTTCGGTTTGACGGTCGCCATCGCAGTGTTTTTCTCGCTATTGGTTGCCCGATTGATTACCCCGATGATGGCTGCCTATTTTTTACGCGAACCAAAACATCATCACGAAGGGCAGGGCAAGTTTATGCGCGGATACCTTCGCGTGCTAGGCTCTGCCGTTCGTTTTCGTTGGGTGACGCTGATAGGCGGCATCTTGTTTTTTGCCGGCTCTTTATATGCTATGGGGTTACTGCCTTCTGGATTTATTCCCAAGATCGACGTAGCGCGTGTGATTGCCAGCATAGAATTGCCGCCGGGTTCATCGCTCGAAGAAACGCGCTTGATTACGGACAGGGCAACTGCCGATTTGCGCGCCATGCCTGAAGTAAAACGCGTTTATGTGGTGGGCGGGGTCTCTCCGACCGGTCAATTGGAAAAACGCCGTGCAACAGCCATCGTTGAGTTGTTTCACAAATCCGAACGCACCATCAAGCAAAAGGAAATTGAGCCAAAAATCCTCGAAATCTTGGCCGGTATTCCCGACATCAAAGCTTACTTCTTAAATGATCGTGGCGCACGCGAGCTTGAAATCGGCGTCATGGGTTCTGACCCCAAATTGCTGTCTGACAGCGCTCGCAAAATTCAAAGTGAGATGGCAGCGACTGGCAAATATCGTGCGGTGACTTCCAATGCAGCCCTTGATCGGCCCGAAATCATTGTCGAGCCGGATGCGCAGCGATTGGCTGAACTTGGCCTCACCACGGCGTCGGTGTCAGAAACGTTGCGCGTGGCAACACTGGGCGACATTGACGAAAACTTAGCAAAATACACGGTCGGCGATCGGCAAATTCCAATCCGTGTACAGGTCTATGATTCTGCCCGCGCAGACATTGCAACCTTGTCCATGCTGCCGGTTCCGTTGCCGGGCGGGGGCTCTGTTCCGCTGGCGTCCGTTGCCAAGGCGCGTTTCGGGCAAGGTCCATCGACCATTGATCGCTTCAATCGTGATCGTCGCATTGTGATTGGCGCTGATATGGCGGCAGGATTTGAAATCGGCGAAGGACTGGCGACGGTCTACACATTGCCGACATCCAAAGCTCTTCCAGGGGATGTGCGGCTCAAAGAGACGGGCGATTCCGAAGTTATGGGCGAAGTGTTTGCATCGTTCGCTGATGCAATGATCATGGGGCTAACGCTTGTTTTTGTCGTGCTGATCCTGTTGTTTGGCTCCATATTTCACGCGTTTACAATTTTGCTATCATTGCCTCTCGCGATTGGTGGTGTTGCAGCGGGTCTTCTGTTCACAGGCTATGCGGTATCAATGCCAGTGGTGATCGGTATCTTGATGCTCATGGGCATTGTGACAAAAAACGCCATTATGTTGGTGGATTTCGCTGTCGAGCGCGTCAAGCATGGGATGCATCGCGATGCTGCAATTTTGGACGCATGTTCAAAGCGCGCGCAGCCAATTGTCATGACAACTATTGCGATGTCAGCAGGTATGTTGCCAGCCGGTCTGGCACTCGGCGATGGCGGCGAATTCCGTGCACCAATGGCTATCGCAGTGATTGGCGGCTTGCTGGTTTCGACAGTGTTATCTCTGGTTTTTGTACCAGCTGTTTATACAATAATGGACGATGTGGCGCGTGGCACCTCTTGGCTCATTCGCAAAATTTTGAACCCGAACCCCGTCGATGAGCCTCAAGAAAATGTTGCGCCCAGCCCATTTTCGACAGTGCCGAGGGACGAGCCATTTGAAGATGCGCGGCCTAGGCTGGCGGCTGAGTAGCAGGTCTCCTGCCTCAACCATTGGGCCTCCATAGCTTTTTAAACAGAAACTGAAAGCTGCCGGCTTCGTTTCATTTCCCAAATTGTATGGGTAACGAGCGCCGCTAACAGAATAGCGCCGCCAAGCAGTGCCTTGTCGCTCGGCACCTCGTTGAAAATAATCCAGACCCAGACGGGTGCAAACACAGTCTCGAGAAGATAAAACATTGCGACCTCCGCGCCACCGATAAATCGTGGAGCAGCGCCCAAGCAGAAGAATGCCAACGGAATCATCACTGCTCCATTGAGAACTGCCCACCATGGGGACGGAATAAATAATCCACCCGCAGCTATCACAGGTCCAAGCGCAAACACCATTGGTACTGATTGGCTGAGCAGTGCAGCGTAAGCCATGTTTTTACCGCTGAGGCGCGATAAAGCGATCGCCAGCGCGATAAAGGCGGCCCCGCCAAAAGCGGCTAAGTCGCCGCGCCAATTGCCAGCAGCCAAGCCATCTTGCACAATGATGAACACGCCAAATGCCATCACCGCCATGGCGACAAATGTTTGTGGGGCAGGGCGCTCACGAAACAGCACCCACGAAAACAGTGCAGCGATCATCGGGTTAAACGCGAGGATGAACACGAGATTGGCGGTGGTGGTGTTAAACACCCCATAAAAGAAACACAGTGAAGCCGCGCCATAGGAGAGTAATACCAACCAAGAGAGCTTGCCGGGCAGAATTGCGTCGCGTGCGCCTGAAAAGTAGCGAATAAGGCCCCAAACAGTGAACGTGACAGGCAACATCAAAAGCGCACGAAATAGCATGGCTGACCACACATCAGCACCTGATAGACGAATAAGCGGTACATCAAATGTCAGCGCCATACCGCCGACTGCGGCAAGGGCAAGACCCTTGGCTTGAACAGAATTGGGCATAACAACCTTTATCGTTTTGGTTTGATATTATCAAACAGCGTCCAGCCGGTTGGGCCGAGATGTTCTTGCGGGAAGTAGCGAGTCTTGTAACTCATTTTTGGCGACCCTTCGACCCAGTAACCGAGATATACATGCGGTTTACCGGCCAATCTTGCCCGTTCAATATGATCCAAGATGATAAATGTTCCAAGGGAGCGTTTATCAATTTCCGGATTGAAAAACGAATATACCATAGACAGACCATCTGTCATAACATCGGTCAAAGCGACAGCAATGAGATCGCCTGTGCCCTCGCCGGTCAAAAAACTATCAGGTCCGCGCAATCGATATTCAATGAGACTGGTGTTCACATGGCTGTCTTGCACCATCATCGCATAGTCCATAACCGACATGTTTGCCATGCCGCCATCGCCATGGCGTGAATCGAGATAATGTCGGAAAAGAGAATATTGCTCGCTTGTCGGATCCGCGATTTGAATTTTGCCAACTAAATCAGAATTCTTGCGCCAAATGCGTTGCATGTTTTCCGAACGTTGAAATTCTTGCACCAAAACTCGCGTCGAAACGCACGCGCGGCACGTCTCGCAGGCGGGTCGATAGGCAATATTTTGCGATCGACGAAACCCACCTTGTGTCAGCAAATCATTCATATCTGCCGCGCGGTCACCCACCAAATGCGTAAACACCTTGCGCTCCAACCGATGCGGCAAATAAGGGCACGGCTGCGGCGCAGTCAGGTAAAATTGCGGTGTTGAACTTATTTGGTGAGTCATGGCGCTAAGATTGTTACACGTAGCACTACAATGAAGCGATGGAATAAAATATCAAGCCTAGATTAATAGACTAAAACCGAGTGCGTTTAACAACGCTTTCAGTCAACAGATCATGCACAGCACGCTTATTGTCTGTGAAAAACGTGACCAGCAATATAATGGGCGTCGCGATCACATTGGCCGCCCAAAACAAAAATGTATGGGCAACAGCGGTCAGAAAATCAATCTTACGTCCATCGATGCGTTCAACATGAATGTCCATCATCTGCATGCCAATGGTCGCCTGCTTTGGCCCACCCATCGTGAGGCCCGAATATAGCAGGGCTATAGTCGGAACCATGCCTGCGTACAGGAAAAAGCCGAGTCCAAAGGTGACAACGCCGAGCAAGAATATCACTAACCCGACAGGAATACACATCGCGGCCACAATCAGCCAATCGATGATCACGGCAAAAATGCGCTTGGTGCGCACGCCATCATAGGCGGCGTTCTCTACTGGTCTTAGTGTTTTGTGCTCAACGGTATTGCTCATACGTGTGTTCCTTGTTGTTTAACACATGGGGATTATGTGCCGAGACTTCAATCAACTTGGAAACTTTATTGCCTTGTCAAACAACTGAAAAATAAGCGTGGCATATCTATGCTTTGAGTGATTGTATTGGCTGGCGTAAGCCAAATTGGTTTTCCTTGGGGGCACTATGAATCATTATGACATGCTGGTTGTTGGCTCCGGCCCTTCGGGTAAGCGAGCAGCTGTG
This sequence comes from Rhizobiaceae bacterium, assembly GCA_041749675.1. Lineage (GTDB taxonomy): Bacteria > Pseudomonadota > Alphaproteobacteria > Rhizobiales > Rhizobiaceae > JANMEX01. The sequence continues at coordinate 4,701 of JBGTAU010000294.1, forward strand.
CAATCGGCGAAACTTGGGAAGTCTGTCCTCGTCGTTGATAAGGGCAGACGGCTTGGCGGCGTTTCTGTACACACTGGCACAATCCCTTCAAAGACTTTGCGCGAAACTGTACTCAATCTCTCCGGTTGGCGGGAGCGTGGATTTTACGGTCGTGGCTACCGTGTCAAAGAACATATCCTGGCTGAGGATTTAATTTCGCGACTTCACAAGACACTCGATCACGAGGTTGAAGTCTTACAGCACCAATTCATGCGCAATTCGGTAAAATATCTCCATGCTGGTGGCAAATTTATCGGCGCAAATCGCGCTTTGTTGACAACGGAAGCAGGTGAGACGAGCGAGGTTGAATTTACCAACGCGTTGATATCCGTGGGCACACGCCCGCACCGCCCAGACAACATCCCGTTTGATATTGAACGCATTTACGACAGCGACGAAATTCTCGATATGAAAAAACTGCCACGAACGCTGATTGTGATCGGTGGCGGCGTCATTGGTGTCGAGTATGCCACGATTTTCTCAGCGCTTGATGTGCCTGTAACATTGGTTGAAAATCGCGAGACGATTTTGGATTTTGTTGATCGCGAGTTGGTCGATGATTTCATCCATCAAATGCGAGATCGTGGCATGACGGTACGTTTAGGCTGCGCTGTCAACAATGTGATAGTGACGCCAAATGGCGTAGAAGTCGCGCTATCTGATGGGCGCACGATCAAGGCCGATGCGCTGCTATATGCGGCCGGTCGTTCGGGTAATGTAGCAAGTCTTGGATTGGATCAAATCGGCATTGAAGTCGATGCGCGCGGCCGTATCAAGGCAGATCCCGTGACATTCCAAACGACAGTGCCGCATATTTATGCCGCTGGCGATGTGATCGGCTGGCCAAGTCTTGCGTCAACATCGATGGAGCAAGGGCGTGTTGCCGCATGCCATGCCTTTGGCGTGACTTTGCCGCCGCCGCCTGAAACATTCCCATATGGCATATATTCAGTGCCAGAAATTTCCACAGTTGGGCAATCCGAAGAAGAGGTCAAGAAAACTGGCATCGCCTACGAATGCGGCCTGGCGCGCTTTCGCGAAACCTCTCGTGGCCACATCATGGGTGTGAATTCCGGATTTTTGAAACTGATATTCGCACTCGACACGCGCCGCTTGCTGGGCGCACACATCATCGGGGAAGGGGCGACGGAGCTCATCCATATTGGGCAGGCTGTGATCAACCTCGGCGGCACGGTCGATTTCTTTGTGAATAATACCTTCAATTATCCGACGCTGGCTGAGGCGTATAAAATTGCTGGGCTGGATGCTTGGAACCGGATGGGGTGAGGTTTGGCGACGTGGATTATCCACCCGCTTTCAGCATCTCCGCCACCCTTGGCGCAAAATAAGTCAATATCCCGTCACAGCCCGCGCGCTTGAATGCAAGCAAACTTTCCATCATCGCCTTGTCACCATCCAGCCAGCCGTTCGCTGCGGCCGCCATAATGGACGAGTACTCGCCAGATACTTGGTAGGCAAACGTTGGCACGCCAAATGTTTGCTTCAAACGATAGGCAATGTCGAGATAGGGTAGACCGGGTTTGACCATCAGCATATCTGCGCCCTCGGTCAAGTCTTGCTCGGCCTCGCGCATGGCTTCATCGCTGTTGGCAGGATCCAGGTAGTAGGTTTTCTTATCGCCTTTCAGCAGTCCTTCAGTGCCGACTGCCTCGCGGTAAGGACCATAGAACGCAGACGCAAACTTGGTCGCATAGGACATGATCGCCACGTCCTGATGCCCTGCATCATTCAAAGCTTGGCGGATGGCACCAATGCGGCCATCCATCATATCTGAAGGCGCGATGATATCGGAGCCAGCATCCGCTTGCGCCACTGCAGCGCGCGCCAACATTTCGACTGTCTCGTCATTTATGATGATCCCGTCGCGCAAAATGCCGTCGTGGCCGTGGCTGGTAAAGGGATCAAGTGCCACGTCCGTAATAACGCCGATTTCGGGTACAGCCTGTTTGATTGCCCGCGTCGCGCGGTTGATTAAATTGTCTTGGTCTAAAATGTGCGAACCCTTGGTGTCTTTCTTTTCAAGCGGAATGTTTGGAAACGTAGCCAATGCGGGAATACCAAGTTTTGCCGCCCGTTCTGCTGCACGCACCGCTTGATCGACGCTTAAACGTTGAACGCCAGGCATTGCGGCAATGTCTTCAATTTTATTGTCGCCTTCAATGAGAAAAATCGGCCATATCAAATCATCAACAGTGAGATGGTTTTCGCGCACCAATCGGCGTGACCAGTCGGCTTTCCGCATTCGGCGCATACGACGAGAGTTGGTTATGTCGTCAACGGATTGTGCAAGCTCAAACTTAGTCATGTTTTTAAGTCTCTGATATCACTAGCGCCGTCATACCACGGCGCAACCCAATCCCGATAGCGCGGCATTGTACCAAGGTAAATGCCGGAACTCAGGATGCGATACGGATTTAGACGTTCAACATTTTTTCTGTTAAGCAAAACCGCAATCCTATGACCGGACACACCAAGGCTCTCTATGACTTATGCGGTAAATGACGATCAAATGAAAAACACCAAACCGACATTGGCGTCCATAGCCTTTGTCTGGTTCCATCGGTTGATCGCGTTGTTCTGCTTGGCATCGGGGGTTTCCTATTGGATTGCGTTGATAGGCCTTAACGAAGGCGCGATTGGCCGCTTTGATTTAATGCCCATACATTGGCAAGTTGCAGCAACCAGTCTTGCTGTATTGCTCCCTGTTGCAGCTGTTGGGCTATGGATGGTTGTATCCTGGGGGCCGGTAATTTGGGTTGCTGCCGCCGTCAGCGAGATCATAATGTATCAAGGATTTCCGCAATTATTCGGTTCTAAGCCATTGATTATTATGGCGCATTTTTCAGTTGCCATTCTCTACATTTTGTTTCGCATTGTCTTAACTCGACAAGCCGCAGCTTCTGCGCGTTAAGTTTTTGTTGTCGTTAAAATGCACAACATGGATTGAAACCACTTGTTAAGCGTGGTGATTAAATCGAATTTTATACGTATTCGATAGGTTGGCCTCAACGGTGAGAAAAAATACACCGGCTAACAGAGGCGAAAAATTATGATGCAAGTAAAGCGTAGTGTGGGCGCAGAGCAGCCCGTGACCGATCCAATCAAAGACGCAATGCGCGTTCTCTATCTCGAATCAGTGCAGCTCGTTGAGCGTCTGCATCGTCGGTTGCTCGATGTCATTAAAGATGAGTTTGATCGCACAGGTCGCTCCGACATCAATGCAATTCAGGCTTTGCTTTTGTTTAACATCGGCGAATCTGAGCTGACGGCGGGCGAATTGCGCACCCGTGGTTATTATTTGGGTTCAAACGTTTCCTATAACTTGAAGAAACTCGTTGAACTAGGTTTCATCTCCCATCAGCGTTCACGTGTTGATCGCCGTTCCGTGCGTGTTGCTTTGACCGCGAAAGGCGAAGAAGTCGCCGCAGTCGTTGCCCGCCTCTATGATCGCCACGTTAACAGCATTGAAGTTGTTGGCGGCATTAAAGCAGAAGAATTCCAAGTGATGAACCGCTCATTGCAGCGCCTTGATCGCTTCTGGAACGACACCATCGCATACCGGATGTAATTCTCCAGATACATCCAAACTCAAAGGCCCGATGCTCGTTCCATCGGGCCTTTGAGTTTGCAGCTCGTTCGCATTCAATACTTTGCGAACATTGAAACACTCTTTGGCGCGCACCTTGGTTTATATCACCAAGTTGTGATAGCAAATACCGTTTTTCCGTAAGAACCGCATCAACATGTTTTAGTGTGTCATTTTTCTGAGATTGCTACCAAAATCGGCTGGTATTTGCCGCGCCTTAGCGCGGATGCGATTGCGCCGTCACCGCCTACCACCTTGATAAAGCCATATTCCAATGAAACCAGACACCATCACGAAGCGTGTTGTCGTGATCGTTGGGTTCATGTAAATTGTATCTTGCATGATATTCTTCGGACATGCACAGCACGCACCATTCATTAACCTAATTTTTCATATAAATTGCCTCCGATACAGGCAATTCTGGGCAACGAAACGGTTTACATCACATGACAAGCAATGGATTCTCGCAACTTGGACGTCGCAAGTTTTTGCGTTCACTTGGAGCAGGGCTGCTAACTGCGGTGGCATTACCCGCTTATGCACAAACTGTCATTGACGACATCTTGCTTTCACCAAAACGCGGCAACTGGGACGATCAGTTCGATGCGCAGGCAACTGAGGCCCCGACAAAAGTCACGTCTACCCAGCCGATTTTCAGCGGTGAAACCATTTCTTACGTTGAGCGCGCCATTGAACAATATCGTTCAATCGTTGCTGCGGGGGGGTGGAACCAAGTTCCAGCAACAAAAAAACTCAACATTGGTGTGACTGATCCCGCCGTTGCCGCGCTGCGTCAGCGCTTAATTATTTCCGGCGATTTGGCTAAACGCGCAGGCGTTTCAAACTCTTTTGATAGTTATGTCGATACAGCGGTCAAGCGCTTCCAAGGTCGCCATGGCTTTCCACCGGATGGCGTGATCGGCAAATACACATTTGCAGCACTTAATGTGCCCGCCGATGTGCGCTTAATGCAGCTTGAGACAAACTTGGCGCGTTTGCGCGCAGAATCATTGTCCACAAATAGCCGCTACGTCGTGGTGAATATTCCCGCAGCGCAAATTGAAGCCGTAGAAAATGGTCGCGTCGCGCAACGCCATAACGCAGTCGTCGGCAAGATCGACCGTCAGTCGCCGATTGTCGATTCGCAAATTACCAATATCGTCATCAATCCATATTGGAATGCACCAAGTTCGATCGTGCAAAAAGACATTATTCCTTTGATGCAAAAAGATCCAAACTATCTGACCGACAATGGCATCCGCATTTTAGGGCAAGATGGGCAGGAGATTGATCCCGTCAACGTCAATTGGAATTCCGACGAGGCGGTCAATTACCGTTTGCGCCAAGACCCAGGCACAAACAGCGCTATGTCATCGATGAAAATCAATTTCCCAAGCCCAGATGGCGTTTACATGCACGACACGCCAAAGCAGGGTCTGTTCAATAATATCTTGCGTTTTGAATCGTCCGGCTGTGTGCGCGTCCAAAATGTTCGCGATTTGGGCACTTGGCTGTTGAAAGAAACCCCGAATTGGGATCGTAAAAATATCGAAAACGCCATTGCAACGCAGCAGAATCTCGAAGTTCGCTTGGCAACCACTGTGCCAGTGTTTTTCAAATACATCACGGCGTGGTCAACCGGTGATGGCGTCGTCCATTTCCGCGACGATATTTACCAGAAAGACGGCGTTGCTGTTTTGGCGATCAATTCTGGGATCGGCCAAGCCCTCTAATATCTGATCGTTTCGATTTTGTGCCGCAGGAAGTTGTTTCTTTCTGCGGCATTTTCGTTTTGGCGCACAAAAGCGCCGCGAAATGACTTTCCCAGTTGAAAACAACCGTGTATCCGACTGATCTTCACTATACGCGCGTCACGCTTCCAAAATGCGCCACGAAAGGTCCAAGCGATGTCCAAGGTCAATGCAACATTTTTCAATGCGTCATTAGAAGAAAGCGATCCCGCAATTTTTGGTGCTATTCGCCAAGAACTCGGTCGTCAACGCCATGAAATTGAATTGATTGCGTCTGAAAACATCGTTTCTCGCGCCGTTTTGGAAGCGCAAGGCTCAATCATGACCAACAAGTATGCAGAAGGCTATTCAGGCCGTCGCTATTATGGTGGATGCCATTTTGTGGATATCGCAGAAAACTTGGCAATTGAGCGCGTCACCCAATTATTTGGCTGCAAATTTGCCAACGTTCAACCCAATTCAGGCAGCCAAGCCAACCAAGCGGTTTTTATGGCGCTTGCAAAGCCGGGCGACACTATTCTTGGCATGAGTTTAGACGCCGGTGGACACTTGACGCACGGTGCAAAGCCAAACCAGTCGGGCAAATGGTTCAATGCCATTCAGTATGGCCTTGATTTGGCAACTGGTCTTATAGATTATGACCAACTCGAAGCATTGGCCGTAGAGCACAAGCCTGTCATTATCATTGCTGGTGGATCAGCCTATTCGCGCGTCATCGATTTCGCAAAATTCCGCGCCATTGCAGACAAAGTTGGCGCTTACCTTTGGGTTGATATGGCGCATTTTGCTGGTCTTGTTGCAGCAGGTGAGCACCCAAGTCCATTTCCCCATGCGCATGTTGCAACGTCGACCACCCACAAAACCCTGCGCGGACCACGAGGCGGAGTTGTCGTCACCAACGACGAAGACATCGCCAAAAAGATCAACTCAGCCGTATTTCCAGGTCTCCAAGGCGGTCCATTGATGCACGTCATAGCAGCCAAAGCTGTTGCTTTCGGCGAAGCGCTTTCGAGCGATTTCAAAACCTACATCAAGTCCGTCAAAGAAAATGCGGTTTGTTTGGCCGAAACGCTTGTCGACAATGGCTTTGCTATCGTTTCCGGCGGCACCGATACGCATTTGATGTTGGTGGATTTGCGTCCTAAAAATCTGACCGGCAAAGCATCGGAAGCGGCGATGGGCCGTGCTTTCATAACTTGCAATAAAAACGGCGTACCCAACGATCCCGAAAAGCCAACAATTACATCGGGCATTCGTCTTGGTACACCTGTTGGTACATCGCGCGGTTTCGGCAAAGCCGAATTCATCGAAGTTGGCAATTTGATCACTGAAGTTTTGGATGGCTTGAAGGCTTCCAATTCCGAGGAAGGCAATGCGGCAGTTGAAGCGCGTGTGAAAGAAAAAGTCATGGCGCTAACCGATCGCTTCCCGATTTATCCTCATTTGGGCTAAACAACGTCACGATTGATTCCAGCGGGGTAGAATATGCGTTGTCCTTATTGCCAGTCTCCGGATTCCCAAGTGAAGGACTCGCGCCCCGCTGAGGATAACAATGCCATTCGCCGCCGCCGCGTTTGCCCCGATTGCGGTGGCCGGTTTACCACGTTCGAGCGCGTGCAATTGCGTGAGTTGATGGTGGTCAAAAAGAGCGGACGCAAAGTGCTGTTCGACCGTGAAAAGCTCCATCGCTCGTTTGAAATCGCGCTGCGCAAACGCCCGGTCGATGAAGATCGCGTCGAGCGCGCAGTATCGGGTATCGTTCGCCAGCTGGAAAGTTCCGGCGAGGCAGAAATTGCGTCCGAAGAAATCGGCACAATGGTGCTGGAAGCCTTAAAGCGCGTCGATCAGGTCGCGTTTGTGCGTTATGCTTCCGTCTATCGTGACTTCGCCGACCCACAAGATTTCCGCGATCTCATTGGCGAATTGGCCAGCGAGGAAAAGCCAATCGAGGACGATAAGTGACGGTAAGTCACGAAAAAGACTTGGCTTTTATGGCTGCCGCCATCCGTTTGGCGCGTACTAATTTGGGCCGCACCGGCACCAATCCGTCCGTTGCTACGCTGCTTGTTCAAAACGATATCATCGTCGGGCGAGGCATAACCGCAGTCGGTGGGCGGCCGCATGCCGAGACGCAGGCTATTGCAGAAGCGGGAGATTTGTCGCGCGGCGCAACGGCCTATGTCACACTTGAACCTTGCGCGCACCACGGACGCACGCCGCCTTGCGCCGAAGCGTTGGTGACTGCTGGCATTACCCGCGTCGTCATTGCGGCGAGCGATCCAGATCCGCGTGTATCCGGCAAGGGTGCAAAGATTTTACGCGATGCGGGCATTGAAGTTGTCGAAAATGTTTTGGCGCAAGAAGCTTATGACGGTCTGTCTGGCTACTTGACTCGATCTTTGAAAAAACGACCGGAAGTGACTCTAAAACTTGCGATTTCTGCCGATGGTATGATCGGAAAATTAGGGGCAGGGCAAGTTGCCATCACCGGCGAAGTCACGCACCGCATGGTCCACATCATGCGCGCCCAAAGTGATGTTATCCTTGTTGGTTCGGGCACAGCGCTTGCGGACGATCCAGAATTGACGTGCAGATTACCGGGTTTAGAAAATCGTTCGCCCATTCGCATTGTTTTGGACAGTAAACTCGCGCTGTCATTGGGTTCCAAATTGGTTCGCTCTGCGCTCACGGTGCCCGTTTGGCTGGCTGCATTGGGGAGCGCAGACGAGACCAAGTGCCGCTCATTGCTTGCCGCGGGTTGCCGAATTTTGTCTTGCGAAGACCACAATGGTAAGATCGCACTGCCCGAACTGCTCGAAGATTTAGGCGCACAAGGCATAGCCAGCGTGCTGCTCGAAGGCGGCTCGGGCGCGGCTGCGGCGATGCTCGAAGACGGCTTGGTTGACCGTGTAACGCTGTTTACAAGCGACGTCATTGTCGGGTCCGGCGGCATTGCCTCGCCGCTCAATCCTGCCCGTATGCCCGCGGATTTTAAGTTGGTTTCGACCTATCAATACGGGCAAGATACAGCCCGCGAATATGTGAGAGCATAAGTCATGTTTACCGGCATCGTCACCGACATTGGAACACTCGAAAGCCGTAGTGATTTATCGCACGGTTTGCGTTTGCGAATTGCGACATCGTACGATCCAAAGACCATTGCAATTGGCGCTTCAATTGCATGTTCGGGTACATGTCTGACGGTGGTGGCTTTGCCCGACGAGCAGTCAAACGCAAAATGGTTTGAGGTTGAGGCGTGGGAGGAAGCGCTGCGATTAACGACTGTAGGAACGTGGAGCAATGGTACGCGCATAAACTTAGAACGGGCGCTCAAAGTTGGCGATGAGCTGGGTGGTCATATTGTGTCTGGTCATATTGATGGCATGGCAGAAATCATTGAAATGATCGACGAGGGCGAGGCAACGCGTTACCGCATTCGCGCACCGCGAGAACTCGCCAAATTCATCGCGCCCAAAGGGTCAATTGCATTGGATGGAACCTCCTTGACGGTCAATCAGGTGGAACGTGATGTATTCGATGTTCTCATTATTCGTCATACGCTCGAAGTCACGACCTGGGGCAGCAGTAAAGTCGGTGATTTCTTGAATTTGGAAGTCGATACCATGGCAAGATACGCGGCACGCCTTGCACAAGCGGACAAAGAAGCCTAATCGGTCCGTTCTGATTTAAGCTAAGAAAAATAAAGCGGCTCCTCCCAGCCGCACGGAGTAAGAATGGCTAAGAAATATTCAAAATCAATGCATTTGCTGATCGTCGAAGCGCGTTTTTATGATGACATGGCTGATGCGTTGCTCGATGGCGCAAAATCCGCATTGGACGCTGCTGGTGCGACGTATGACGTTGTGACCGTGATGGGCGCACTCGAAATTCCCGCTGCGATTACTTTTGCGCTGATTGGCGAAGAAGAAGGCGGCAAAAAATATGATGGTTTTGTCGCACTCGGCATGGTCATTCGCGGCGAGACATTTCATTTCGACATCGTGGCAACCGAGTCAGCACGCGCTTTGATGGACTTGTCGGTCGATGCAGCCATTCCGCTCGGCAATGGTATCATGACTGTGGACACCGAAGCGCAGGCTTGGGCGCGCGCTAAAAAGAGCGAGCTCGACAAAGGCGGCTTTGCTGCCAAAGCTGCGCTGAAAATGATTGAACTCAAACGCCAGTTCGGAGCTTAAATTGACCGCTTCGAACAAAGACACAGTGCGCCCCGCCAACAAACGCGGCGCAGCAAGACTGGCAGCTGTCCAAGCCCTTTATCAGATGGATGTTGCCGGTGTTGGCATTTTGGAAGTCGTGGCAGAATATGAAACATACCGCCTTGGCCAAGAAGTCGATGGCGCGCAATACCTAGAAGCGGATGCACAGTGGTTTCGCGCCGTCGTATCTGGTGTTGTCGAAAATCAAAAACAGATCGACCCGATCATTCATGCAGCACTCACCGATGATTGGCCGCTGTCTCGTTTGGACTCTACTTTGCGCGCGATGATGCGGGCAGGGACTTGGGAACTCATGTTCAAGCGCGATGTGCCTGTGGCTGTCATTGTCAGTGAATATGTTGACATCGCCAAAGCGTTTTTTGGAACTGACGAGCCCAAAATGGTCAATGCGGTGCTAGATCGAATTGCCAAGACACAACGCACTGACAAGAAAGCATAAAAATGTCCACCACCCCGATCGCAGAGGCCAAAAGAACTGCGTTCATTTTGGCTGTATCACAAGCGATCACGGGAGCGGCAGCCCCTGTTGCTATTTCCATGGGCGCGTTGGCGGGGGTCTATTTACTCGGCGACGACAAGACGCTGGCGACCGCGCCAGTCACCGGCTTTAACGTTGGCGTGGCACTGGGGGCACTCCCGGCCGGTTGGCTTGGTCGCAGGATTGGGCAAAAGCATGCCTTTATGACAGGATCATTGATCACGGCGCTCGGCGGTGCGTTTGCCGCCGCGGCTCTTTTCCAAGGCGCATTCTGGATGTTTGTCGCGGCGCTGTTGTTTATGGGCGGCGGCGGATCTTTCACGCAGCAATATCGCTTTGCAGCCGCAGACAATTCACCGCAACATTTCAAGGCGCAAGCGATTTCATGGGTATTGGGCGGCGGAATTGTCTCAGCAATTCTTGGGCCGCAGTCTGTCATTCTGACCAAAGACATGTTTTTGCCCGTGCAGTTCGCTGGCTCTTACGGTGTGATAACTATTTTTGGCATCATTGGATTTTTTGTCTTAGCAACGCTCAAGATTAAGCCAATCGCTTCCGTTGAAAAAGGCACGGTTGTTGATACTGGCCGCCCGTTGAAAGCGATCGTCGCGCAAACCAATTTTATCGTTGCACTCTTGTGTTCCGTGTCGACCTATTCGCTGATGAGCTTCGTCATGACGGGAGCGCCATTGGCTATGGTTGGCTGTGGGTTTTCGGTGACGGATGCTACACTGGGTATTCAGTGGCATGTGCTCGCGATGTTTGCGCCGAGCTTTTTTACTGGCAAGCTGATCACGCGCTTCGGCAAAGAAACTATTGTGGCAACCGGCCTGCTGATTTTAATATCTTGCGCCGCGGTCGCGCTTTCGGGCATTGAACTTTGGCAATTTTGGTTGGCGCTGATATTGCTAGGCCTCGGCTGGAACTTCGGGTTTATTGGGGCGACAGCCATGGTAACCGATTGCTACAGGCCAGAGGAAAAAGGCAAGGTTCAAGGCTTTCACGACTTTGTACTGTTTTCCAGTGTCGCTCTATCATCTTTATTTTCTGGCGCAGTGTTGAACGCGTGGGGGTGGAATGCCGTGAACATCATCATTCTGCCTGTCTCCATTATTTGCTTGGTCGCATTGGCAGTTTTGGTCTACCGCAATAAGCGTTTGGGATCCATTTAATCGATTAAAGCGTTGCTTGGATTTACTCCATTCAATGACTAACTTGACCTTTTCAACTCGCTTGCCCATAGACAGCGCCGACGGCGCTGCTCGGCAATTTTCCGAATCGTGCCTGTTTCAATTGCCCGGGGAGGGGTTTTCCGGGCCCACAGAGGAAACTTCAGTATGACACCTATTCTTTTTGTCATTATCTGCGGCCTGATTTCTGTCCTTTACGCTGTTTTCACAACACGTTCGGTGCTTGCCGCCGATCAGGGCAATGCACGCATGCAGGAAATTGCAGGTAACATTCGCGAAGGCGCACAGGCCTATCTGGCGCGTCAATATAAAACCATTGCTATCGTTGGCGCGGTCGTTTTCGTACTGGCTTGGTGGCTCTTGTCTGGCACTGCTGCCATCGGCTTTTTGATAGGCGCAGTCCTGTCCGGTCTTGCAGGTTTTATCGGCATGCATGTGTCGGTCCGCGCCAATGTGCGCACTGCACAGGCTGCATCCAAGTCGTTGGCCGGTGGTTTGGACATCGCGTTCAAATCTGGCGCAATCACCGGCATGCTCGTTGCCGGTTTGGCATTGCTCGGCGTGGCCGTATATTTCTGGATTTTGACATCCTGGATGGGAATGTGGGCAGATGATCGCGCAGTGATCGACGCGCTGGTCGCACTCGGTTTTGGTGCTTCGCTCATTTCCATTTTCGCTCGTCTCGGCGGTGGTATCTTCACCAAGGGCGCAGACGTAGGCGGCGATTTGGTGGGTAAGGTTGAAGCTGGAATTCCAGAAGATGATCCACGCAACCCAGCAACAATTGCAGATAACGTCGGCGACAATGTTGGCGACTGTGCTGGTATGGCCGCCGATTTGTTTGAAACCTATGCGGTGTCCGTAGTGGCAACCATGGTTTTGGCCGCGATCTTCTTTGCGGGAGCAACAAACCTTGATGACCTCATCACCTATCCGCTGGTTATCTGCGGTGCATCGATCCTCACTTCGATTGTTGGTTCTTACTTCGTCAAACTCGGCGCAAGCGGCAACATCATGGGCGCGTTGTATAAGGGTCTGATCGTGACTGGCTTGTTGTCCATCATCGGTCTTGGCGGCGCAACATCCATGACCATTGGTTGGGGCGAAGTCGGCACAGTTGCTGGCCAAGTGATCACCGGCATGAACTTGTTCATCTGTGGTCTCATCGGTCTAGTCGTTACAGCTTTGATCGTTGTGATCACTGAGTACTACACCGGAACCGGCAAACGCCCAGTCAACTCGATCGCGCAAGCCTCGGTCTCAGGTCACGGCACAAACGTGATCCAAGGCTTGGCAGTTTCACTTGAATCAACCGCTATGCCAGCCATCGTCATCGTTGGCGGCATCATCACCACGTACCAATTGGCAGGGCTCTTTGGCACAGGTATTGCGGTAACGGCCATGCTCGGAATTGCCGGTATGATCGTGGCGCTTGATGCGTTTGGTCCCGTGACGGACAACGCAGGCGGTATTGCTGAAATGGCGGGCCTTCCAAAAGAAGTGCGCCATAACACTGATGCGCTTGATGCTGTTGGTAACACAACAAAAGCTGTAACAAAAGGTTATGCTATCGGTTCTGCCGCTCTTGCATCACTTGTTTTGTTTGCGGCCTACATCGAAGACTTGAAGTTCTACTTCCCTGAAGTTGCTAAGGACGTCACATTCTCATTGAACGATCCATACGTTGTTGTTGG
>JBGTAU010000295.1:0-8596 GCA_041749675.1 Rhizobiaceae bacterium
ATCGACATTAAGGATCGATAGCAATTCTACAGCATTGGATGGCTTGACCGAACCGCCGTACAAAATGCGTACGCTTGCGCCTTGTTCGACAAATCTTTTGGCGACCTCGACGCGAATATGACTATGAGCTTCGGCAACGTCTGCCGCTGTCGGGGTCAATCCTGTGCCAATTGCCCAAACTGGCTCATAGGCTATGATGGTATTCTGCGATGTCAAACCTTCAGGTAATGAGCCAGCAAGCTGCGATGATAAAACAGCCAGCGTTGTTCCTGACTTGCGCTCTGCTTCGACTTCGCCAATACAAATGATTGCCACCAGCCCTGCCCGCCACGCGGCTTCGGCTTTTGCGCGTACAATTTCATTGCTTTCACCATGATTGGTGCGACGCTCAGAGTGACCGACTAAGACGTGGCTGGCACCGGCGTCTTTTAACATAGGCGCAGAGATGTCACCGGTGTGGGCGCCGCTGTCGCTGGCATGGCAATCTTGGCCGCCAATTTTGACTTTGCTGCCTTTCGCTATTTCGGCTCCACGCTCAATCAGCGTGGCTGGAAGGCACAAAAGTGCGTTGGTTTCTGTGTCTAGGCCATTCATAAATGCATCTTTGATAAGGTGCAGCTCGCGCAAGCCCTCGCCAACGCCATTCATCTTCCAGTTACCCGCAACAAGTGGTCTCAATCCTGGCGTCATGTTCGTCTCCTTAGATTTGACTTTTCAACGCTCTAACAAATTTTGACGTTGCTGCAAGGCCGGTGTCCAAATGTTTGCGAAAGCGCCACATGAAACGTTTGAACAGTGATTGCCAAGACGAGATGGCATCCTTAAAAGACTTGTCATATCAAATCACGACTTTGGTTGTCGAAACGCTTAGGACTTAAACATGTTGGATGTGCTGCGCGAAAGCGCAAAAGGTTGGGTGGCAAAACTTTTATTGAGCCTGTTGATGCTTTCATTTTTAGGCTGGGGCGTTTCTGATTATTTGAGTGCGCAATACACAGGTAATGAAGTGATCACTACGGGAAAGACCGCAGTGAGTTTGAATGAGTACCGCCTTGCCTATATCCGCCAAGTAGAACAGGCTTCCAACCAAATTGGCCAACGGATTACCGAAGAACAAGCGAAAATTATGGGGCTTGATCGCCAAGTCACACAACAAGTGACTGCTGGTGCAGTGTTGGATGAACAAGCGCGCGTAATGAACCTTGGCCTGTCGAAAGATCGCTTGGCAGTCTTAACAGGCGAAGATCCGGCTTTCAAAGGACAAAATGGCGCGTTCAGCCGTTCGCAATTTGATGCTGTGTTACGACAAGTCGGTATGCGCCCTGAGGATTATTTGAAGAGCCGCGAAAAGATTGCGGTGCGCCAGCAAATAGTGGAAGCGGTCACTGACGGGCTTTCAGTGCCAAACACCTACCTGTCCGCGCTTGCTCTCCATGATGGTGAAAACCGTACTGTTGATTTTTTAACAATCCCTGCTTCAGCTGTTCCTGCTGTTACGACCGTCGATGAAGCGGCACTAAAGGCCTTCTACGAGGAGCGCAAAGAAAGCTATAAAGCGCCAGAATATCGCAGCGTTAGCTATGTGCGTCTTGCACCAGAAGACATTGTTGATGCCAAAGCTGTGGCAGATGCAGATGTTGCTGCTGATTATGACAAAAACAAGCTGCGCTATTCCACGCCAGAAACACGTGCAATTGAGCAACTGGTATTTGCCAATGCGGATGCGGCCAAGGCCGCCAAAGCGTCCCTGGCAACCGGCACGAAGTTTGAAGATTTGGTGACGGCAGAGAAGAAGACTATCGCTGACGTCTCATTGGGAAATTTGAAAAAGTCTGATGTACCAGATGCTAAGATTGCCGATGCTGCGTTTGCATTAGCGAGCGGCGCAGTAAGCGATGTTATTAATGGAGCCTTTGGTCCGGTATTGGTGCGCGTAACCGCAATCACACCAGAAGTTGTGCAGTCGTTTGATGCGGTCAAAGAGCAGATCCGCGCGGACCTTGCGCTTAACGAGGCTGCAAATCTTATTCTCGAAGTGCATGATCAGTATGAAGATGCTCGTGCAGGCGGTGCTTCTCTGAAAGATGCTGCAGAGAAAGTTAAATTGAAAGTCGTCGCTCTTGAGAACATTGATCAAACCGGCAAATCGATAGACGGCAAAATTATCAGCGAAATTCCTGAACAGCAGAAACTACTAAGTGCCGCATTTCAAGCTGAAGAAGGTGCGGAGAACGCACCCATAAATGCTCAGTCCACCGGATTCATTTGGTATGAGGTCAATAAAGTTACCCCTGCCCGTGAGCGTCCACTTGAAGAAGTGCGAGATCGCGTGATCGCAGATTGGAAGGTTGCCTCCATCAACAAAAGTCTGGCTGAAAAGGCAGAGGAAATTCGTAAATCTGTTGTGGCAGGCAAAACGCTTGATGCCGTTGCTGCTGAACTTAAACTGACCAAGCAAACCAAGCGCGGAATTAAGCGTGGCGTGGATGATGCTGAATTGGGAAGCGATGGCATTGAAGCAGCTTTCGGCGGCGGTAATGGCCATGTTGCCGCAGTTGCAAACGCAGCGGGAGATCAGCAGACGATTATAAAAGTGACTGAAGTTTTTGCGCCAGCTGATGTTAGTGAAAGTGCCATTGAAGCCAATCAAAAGAAGGCCTTGGAAAATGGCTTGGCCGATGATTTGTTAGATCAAATGGTTGCCAGACTGCAAGAAAACTATCCTGTAACAATTAATGAAGCGGCTTTGACTGCTGCGCAGCGGGCACAATAATTCATGTGCGCGCTCAAAGCTCATTTGCAAACAATTGCGAGCGGCAATTCGTTGTCGCGACTTGAGGCGGAAAACGCTTTTAATACCATAATGTCTGGTGAGGCGACACCGAGCCAGATTGGGGCGTTTTTGATGGGGCTGCGGGTACGCGGTGAAACCATTGAAGAAATTACCGGTGCTGTCGCTACAATGCGTGCGAAAATGCTTCGGGTCGTCGCGCCGGACAATGCAATTGATATTGTAGGGACTGGCGGGGATGCGTCGGGTTCATACAATGTTTCCACATCAAGTGCTTTCGTAGTGGCCGGCTGCGGCGTACCTGTTGCAAAGCATGGCAACCGTGCTTTGAGTTCAAGATCTGGCGCTGCAGACACCTTGGCAGCACTGGGTGTGAATTTGGAGTTGACGCCGGATAGGATTTCTCGTTGCATTGGTGAGGCTGGAATTGGCTTTATGTTTGCACCCGCCCATCATGCCGCAATGAAACATGTGGGACCGACCCGCGTTGAACTTGGTACGCGCACCATATTCAATTTATTAGGCCCGCTTTCTAATCCGGCCGGCGTAAAGCGGCAGCTGCTCGGCGTTTTCGCGCCCGAATGGACCGAACCGTTGGCGCATGCCTTAAAAGATCTTGGGACTGAGGCTGTATGGGTCGTCCATGGCGATGGCCTCGATGAACTGACGCTGACTGGTGAAACGAAGGTGACGGCGCTGAAAGATGGCATTGTGACGAGTTTTACCGTCGTGCCGGAAGATGCTGGTCTTACGCGCTGTGACGGTTCGCTCCTTAAAGGCGGTGATGCTATACACAATGCCGAGGCCCTTCGAGCATTGCTCGATGGTGAGGCTGGCGCCTATCGCGACATCACCATCTTAAACAGTGCAGCCGCTTTGATTGTTGCTGGAAAAGTGTCGGACTTACAGGCCGGAGCGGCAATGGCGGCGGCATCCATTGATAGCGGCAAAGCAAAAGCTGCGCTGTTGGCTTTGATTGAAACATCGAACAAAGACAAAGCATAAATGTCCGATATTCTGCAGAAAATTGAAGTGTATAAGCGCCAAGAAATTGCGGCGGCAAAAGCTGAACGCCCAATTGCTGAATTGAAATCAATGGCCGCAGATGCTGCACCAACGCGCGGTTTTCTGAAAGCGTTAGAAGCCAAACGCTCCAATGGCGAATTTGCGCTGATAGCAGAAATCAAAAAAGCCAGCCCTTCCAAAGGCTTAATCCGTGCTGATTTCGATCCGCCTTCATTAGCGAAAGCCTATGAGCGCGGCGGTGCTGCTTGCTTATCCGTTTTGACCGACACGCCTTCTTTTCAAGGAGCGCCGGAGTTTTTGACGAGTGCCCGTAATGCGGTGCCATTGCCGGCGCTGCGCAAAGATTTTCTGTTTGATGCCTATCAAGTGTATGAAGCGCGGGCCTGGGGTGCTGATGCAATATTGATTATCATGGCCTGCGTTAGCGATGATCTGGCATGTGAATTGGAAAGCACCGCTTTTGAACTTGGCATGGATGTGCTGGTTGAGGTTCACGACGAACAGGAAACATTGCGTGCACTGAAATTGAAATCGCGTTTGCTCGGCATCAATAATCGTAATTTGCGTACATTTGAGGTCGATCTGGCGGTGAGTGAGCGATTGGCAACACTCGTGCCGAAAGATCGATTGCTCGTTGGAGAAAGTGGAATATTTACCCATGCCGATTGTACGCGTCTTGAAAAATCTGGCATTGGTACATTTTTGGTCGGTGAAAGTTTGATGCGACAGCACGATGTCGCGACTGCGACCAAAGCACTGCTCACTGGAGCAGCAGTATGAGCGAGAACCTAACCCATTTGGATGCGCAAGGCGCGGCTAATATGGTCGATGTGGGAGACAAAGCGGACACAGTTCGCGAGGCGTCGGCTGAGGGTTATATTAAAATGCTGCCGGAAACTCTGGCCCTTATTCAATCAGGCAACGCGAAAAAAGGCGATGTGATTGGTGCTGCGCGGATTGCGGGGATTATGGCGGCGAAGAAGACCCATGATCTTATTCCGCTTTGCCATCCATTGATGATTACAAAAGTGACTGTTGATATCGAATATGACCAAGTATTGCCGGGTCTGCGCGTGATGGCTACGGTGCGGTTAAGCGGCAAGACTGGTGTCGAAATGGAAGCACTCACGGCGGTTTCCGTCGCATGTTTGACAATTTATGACATGGCCAAAGCAGTCGATCGCGGGATGGAAATATCAGGCATTCGGGTGATGACAAAATCGGGTGGGAAGTCTGGCGCGTACAGGGCGGAGGCGCGGCTGTGAAGCAGCTGATCACCGTCTCAGACGCAGCTGACATGGTGCTTGAGGGCACGTCGCCTCTCCCTGCTGAAGTCGCGAATTTAATGGACGCAGGCTATCGAGTTTTGGCAGACGACATCTTTGCAAAACGCACACAGCCGCCTTTTGCCGCCGCAGCAATGGACGGCTACGCGGTCGCCGATGTGGATGCACGGCAGGGATCGGTGTTGAAACTGATTGGCGAATCTGCGGCGGGTCGTGGGTTCTCTGGGAGTATTGGCCAAGGCGAATGTGTTCGTATTTTTACCGGTGCACCAGTGCCAATGGGTGCTGGGACTGTAATCATGCAAGAGGATGTCAGCGTTGTTGAGCATGGTATTATACGTATTGATCAACCTGTCGAAGTTGGGCGGCATGTGCGGGCGATTGGGCTTGATTTTACGAACGGCAATTTACTGCTGGCAAAGGGAACAATGTTAGACAGCGCTTGCCTTTCGCTGGTGGCTGCTGGTGGTCATAGCGCCCTGCCCGTCGTGAAGCGCCCGAAAGTTGCAATCATTGCCACTGGTGATGAACTGGTGCTGCCGGACGCTGATATAGGACCTGACCAAATCGTGGCTTCCAATAGCTTTGGCATAGCCGCCTTAGCGCGACGCGAAGGTGCTGAGGTTTTAGATCTTGGCATTGTGCGCGATGACAAGGCTTTGATCACAGCCGCAATTGCGCAAGCCTTTGGGTCTGGAGCTGACATACTGGTGACGCTGGGCGGCGCGTCGGTTGGGGATCACGATTTGATCAAGCCTGTGCTTGCTGATTTTGGAATTGGGCTTGGGTTTTGGCAAATTGCAATGCGCCCCGGAAAGCCATTGATGCATGGACGACACGGCAAAGCCCATGTGCTCGGACTTCCCGGCAATCCGGTTTCAAGTTTGGTTTGCGCGCATTTGTTTTTATTGCCGCTTATCGCGCGCTTAAGCGGGGGTAGTTTTCAGCAGAAATTTATCCAAGCCAAGTTGGAATCACCGATGCGCAGTAACGATCGGCGTCAGGACTACGTGCGTGCTTTGATTCGTAGCAACGACGACGGCACTTTTTCTGCTCAACCTTTCTCCATCCAAGATTCGTCAATGTTATCGGTTCTCGCCGCTGCAAACGGGCTGATTGTGCGCGAACCGCATGCAAATTCAGCCAATATTGGCGACCCTGTGCAGGTTTTAATGCTCCGTTAAACCTCCTTCCGCATAAACAGTTGCAGAACACACGCGGAACATATAGTGTTTGTTCAGGTTTTGTTTTACTGATTCATAGGGATGAGAACAATGTTAACGCGTAAACAGCAAGAACTTCTGCTTTTCATTCATGAGCGTATGCGTGAATCTGGTATTCCGCCCTCGTTTGATGAGATGAAAGACGCGCTGGATTTGGCGTCAAAGTCAGGGATTCATCGATTGATTACTGCACTTGAAGAGCGCGGGTTTATTCGCCGTTTGCCAAATCGGGCGCGGGCTTTGGAAGTGATTCGATTACCGGAGAATGTTGGTGTCTCATCAACGGTGCAAAAGAAGTTCTCGCCAAGCGTGATTGAGGGAACACTCGGCAAGAAACCTGTTCCCGAACCCGTTCGGGCGTCATTTAATTCCAATGATGATGACGCAAGCCGCTCGGTTTCGATACCGATGATGGGGCGCATTGCTGCTGGTGTGCCGATTGCTGCCATTCAGCACCAAAGCCATGTGATTGCCTGCCCGCCTGATTTAATTGGCAAAGGTGAACATTTTGCGCTTGAAGTGAAGGGCGACTCGATGGTCGACGCCGGAATATTGGATGGTGACACTGTTGTTATTCGGCGTGCTGATAGCTGTGATTCAGGTGATATTGTCGTCGCACTTGTGGATGAAGAAGAAGCAACATTAAAGCGGTTTCGCCGCAAGGGTGCTTCAATTGCGTTGGAAGCTGCAAATCCTGCCTATGAAACACGTATTTTTGGCCCGGATCGCGTGCGGGTGCAAGGACGTTTGGTCGGTCTTATTCGTCGTTATTGATCTGGTTTTGCGCTGGGTATGGGTTGAAAGGGTGGTAGGTTTCTTGCCGCTCTGGAGAATTTTCGCTCGTCGTTCCATGGGCGACTTGGTGTGCCAATCGCGTAACTGATAGTGAACCAGGCGGTCTTTGAGGTGCTGTTTTGGATTTTCGTACCATCAGAACTTTCGAGATTAGAAGATAAGTCAGAATTACCTTCTGTCGTGCTGATTTTATTACTAAAATAAATTTCAGCAGCACCGTTTAATGCGAGGTCTTTTGCGGAAATGACGCGGGTATTTGTACCTTTGCATGTATCTGCAGGTGATGGTCCTGCTAAAATAAGCAGATCCGTTTTGCCACATGTGTCAATGAGTGCTGCATTGAATTTTGCAGCTAAGATTGCCTCAATCGCGGCGCGGTCTTGAAATGGTTCGGTTTGTGGATTTGTAACAGCTGTCTGATTATCAAAATTTGCCGCGGGACGCGGGCGCTGATACTTTGGATAGCTCAACCATGTCAGGCGCTTTCCATCAATTAGATCGATCGAACATTTAACAACATCTACACATGAAAATGCGGATGGTTGATTGGGTACTTGAATGGCCGTCGCTTGAAGAGCTTTTTGCCAAGCCTCAATTGTAAAAGCATTTGGTCGAGCTTGATTGACAGCAAGTACATTATCGCGTTGGCGAACGGCGACCAGTTTTGCGTCTTCCGAGACAAGGATATCCGGCAGATTAGGGCTCCAAAAAGCAATGATAAGAAACGGTAGTGGCAGCAATGCTATCCATTTCAGCCGCGTTTGTAGCAGACAGCCAAGAACCAGTGCTGCTGTTGCAACGAAAAATGGCGCGATATTGAGTGCGCCGCTTAGGCCCGCTGAAGATATTTCCGCAAAAAAATTGGCCACATAAAGCATGATAACAATGCCTGTCCCCATGGCTTTGAGCGGCCACTCTTCAAGGCCAAACGGCATCGCCAACGCACTCACCACAGCACTTGGCATCACAATCAACGACACCGGCGGCATGGCAGCCAAATTTGTGGGCAGGCCCATCGGCGCTAGACGATGAAAATGCCACGCTGAAAACAACGATGTAGCAAAGCCTGCGATGATTGAGGTCATCGCGAGGGCAAGTATGAAACGCCAAAACTTTGCCCCTATTTCCCAAGTAAATCGAGAATATACTGGTGCACCTTGCGCTGACTTTATGTTTGTCCAAAAAGCATAAGCGCTGATGAGTGCCGCGGTGGCGGCAAAGGACATTTGAAAACTTGGCCCCATGATTTCGTGCGGCGTGACCACAAGTATTGCAATGGCTGCGATGCTGAGGTTGCGCATCGTCAAGGCTTGTTGGTCAAAGAAAATTGCCAAAAGGAACACTGCCAACATCAAAAATGAACGGGTGGCAGCGACGTCGGCACCGGAAAGCAACAGGTAAAAGAAACTAGCCAACAATGCCAATGCAGCAGCATATTTTTTCACTGGTAATCGCGAAGCAATCGACGGAAAAAG
>JBGTAU010000296.1:0-3853 GCA_041749675.1 Rhizobiaceae bacterium
GCGCTCACGCAAACAAGCCGGAACCAACAGCTTCCCCATCCCGCTGCAAAAATAACACGCTCATGCCCGTCAAATTCGATGTTTCTATGCCGTGATCTATGCCCAAGACCAAATAAGCGGTGGCCCATGCATCAGCGGTCATGCAGTCATTTGCAATGACAGTAACAGACGCCGGTGATTGCAGGAGCGGCATGCCGCGCTGTGGATCCATTGTGTGCGCAAGATCACGACCGTTGACATGAACAAAGTGCCGGTAATCGCCCGATGTGGCGATGGCTGCGTCCGTGAGTTCGATGACGGAGTGAATAGAGCGCTCGCCTTGAATTGGCGCTTCGATGGCGACCGGCCAAGCAGAGCCATCCGGCTGGTTGCCCAATGCCACCAGTTCGCCATCGATGGACAGCAGCGCGTCGCATATTTTGTGCGCGCGGATAATTTCTACCATGCAATCAACGCCGTAACCTTTTGCAATGCCATTGAGATCAAACGTAGCAGCCTCGCTTTTGCGTGCCATGCCCGATCTCAAATCCAGCTGAAGTACTTCATGCGCTGGTTTGCGAATTCTGGATCTCGCATCACCAATTTTTACCGGATCAGCATCGTGTGGACCAAATCCCCACGCCTGCACGGCATCGCCCATAGCAATATCAAATGCACCGTTGGTTGCCTTGCCGACGCCTAGCGCCGTATTGAGAACATGCATAAGCCTATCTGGCAGTGCAATCCACTGATCGACTGGGCTGCTATTGAGCCGGTTTAAATCACTGTCCGGTTTCCAAGTGGACATCTGTCTATCAACCTCGTCCAGGACGCTCGTGATTTCAAGAATTATGGCCGTAGAGTCATAGGCTGGTTCTGTGTGAAAGAGGGCAGCCCAACGGGTGCCCATCGTTTCGCCATTGAGCGCGTGGCGTTGCTTATCCGAAAATATCTTCGCCATAACGACCGTCCTTTTTAAGAGAGGCGGGTGATAGGCCATCAGGCGCAAGAATTTCCGTAAGAATTTCCTTTACGCCATTTGCCATGTCGCGCCCGCCACAGACCATAATCGAAGCCCCGTCGCGCACCAATGCAGCCACGCGATCCGCATCCAACTGCAAGGCTTCTTGAACATAATGTGGATGCGACCCACGGGAAAAAGCTGTCGAAAGCTGCGCGAGGCGGCCATCTATCAGCCAAGCGCCAAGTTCCTGCGCGTAATAAAAGTCGCTATCCATATCGCGCGTGCCAAAGAATAAGTGCAATGGGCGTCGCGCAGCGTTGGCGCGAATGAACCCCGCGAGTGGCCCAATACCTGTTCCAGCGCCGATCAGAATAAGTGGCGTCTTTGAACGCTTAACACGGAAAGATGGGTTCTCGCGAAGTGCCGCTTCGATCGTATCGCCAACGCGCAAATCCATCAATTGGCCCGAGCATAGGCCGCCAGCGTGTTTGCGAACACAAATTTCGATGAAGCCATCTTTGCGGGCGGATGCCAGTGAATACAGTCTTGGCAAATTGGAACCTTGTGGCACAATTGAAAGCAAATCTCCTGCCACAAAGCTGCCGAATCCCGTTCCCAACACGCGGTCCGTCAAAGTTTCCGTCGGCAACTTAAAACGTAGGATCGCGCCGGGGGTTTGTACCGACTGGCCGTAGTCGCGCCTAGTAATCAAGGTTAGTGAACGGGTCTTCATCGGGGCCACTTGATGGTTCAGTATCAAATCACTCTTCAAGCGTGCCGACAGTGCCTGGCCCCAACGCGCGAAATCTTGAGGCGATTGCCGATCAATTGTGTCCAGTG
The DNA here is from genome assembly GCA_041749675.1 of Rhizobiaceae bacterium. Lineage (GTDB taxonomy): Bacteria > Pseudomonadota > Alphaproteobacteria > Rhizobiales > Rhizobiaceae > JANMEX01. The sequence continues at coordinate 1,784 of JBGTAU010000296.1, forward strand.
TCAAAAACTGCTTCCAGCCTTTGGCCTCGACAGCAGTGGCAATAGCGCGGGCATATCCGCAGAAATCTGGATAAGAGCGATCACCAAAGCCGAGAATAGCAATCGGAGCCGACGGCGCTTTGCGAAGTGCAATTAATTTGTCCATGAAAGCGCCGGCAGAAGAGGGCGCTTCGCCTTCGCCATAAGTCGCGGCAAAAACAAATGCTAACTTGGCAGATTTCCACTGACCTGGGTCAAAAGCACTCAGCGCTTGAACAAAAACGCGCCCGCCTTTGGCTTCAAGTTCCCGCGCCAACGTTTCCGCAAATCCCCAGCTTGTGCCGCCCTCAGAACCGACCATGATAATCACATCCGCCTCGTCAATGCGGGTTACGCGGGTATTGCGCTTAAGGCGACCAGCCGCCCATTTTTTTGTGCCGGTCCAAGCCATGACCGGAACACCCAATGCAGAAAAGCCAAGCACAAGGCCAAGAATGGACGCGCCCTTACCAGTGTGAAGCATCTGAGCCGTGGATGAAAATCGCTCAACGAGGCTGGCATCAGTCCAGTTCAGTGTTTCGCCCGTGCCTTGGTCAATGTAGCCTTCGCCGGACGTGGTTTTCACGGTGAACACATCTGCGCTATCTCCGTCTGTCGGGAACTTCAAATTGCGCAACTCATCGGCAGGCAACGACAAGAGAAGCGGTGATTTGGCGATCTCAAAATTGGACTGTTCGCTAACCTGTGCTGGAAACTCCGCGCCCACACTTTCAGGCAACAGATTGAAGATAGAGGCGGACATCCAAAGGCCAGTTATAGACGACACGATTAGACCCGCGACCGCCACACGAGCAATCTCTGCATGCAAACGGCCGGAATCCGCGCCGCGCATGGGCGATAAAACTTTGGTCCACCCGCCATTGCGCCGGGCAATGAGATGAAGCCCAGACAATGACAAGATGACCATAATAAAAGACAGGCCTGCCACGCCCAATCGGCCTGCATCGCTCATCAGGAATGAGCGATGAATTTCTACCGTCCATTGTTGGAATGCCGATTGTTCGGGGGAACCAATTGCTTCACCGGTCAAAGGATTGATGACTGCGGAAACAATCTCACCATCTTGTGGATACCAAGCGGTGATCCGGCCAGTGGCTGATTGCGTGATTTCCTCCAAGCCTGGATGGACCGATTGCACCCTTTCCACCAGTTGTGCAGCAGTCATTGCTGACACTGAAGGCGCAGTCACACTTTCAAGTACTGGAAAAACCGACAGAATTGCCCCGCTCAGCGAAGCAACAATCAGAAACAGCGCGGCGACAAGGCCAGGCCAACGATGCAATGACCGGATCATTTTTGGGATACCATGTTACATGGAATAGGTGAATTTGGAGATGTAGAACTTGCCTTTTACGGCTTTGCCCGCACCTTCAGTGGTGAGTGGCACGGAGATGTCCTTCGGGCCGTCACGCATCTCTTCAACCGCAGTATCAATATGCAGCTTATATCCGGCATCAAAGAGTGTATCAGCAAGATCAAGTGTTAGTTTTAAAGAGCGACCTGACCCCACAGACGCACCTGTAATGCCTGTTACTTCACCAACACTGCCTCCGGTAGCACGATACCAACCACTCAAGTGTTTGTAGTATTTCGACTTACCGCCGGACATCCAGAGACTACCAGCATATTTGCCACTCGCGTCAGTGACATAAACTGCAAGATAAGCGCCTCTGCCGCCATAATTCTTGAGGTTCGCGGTAAGAGTCACTGGTTTGGCACTGGCAATGGCAAACGCAGGAATGCTCAGGGCCGTTGTCAGGGCTAGCGTAAACAAAAATTTTTTCATTTCAGTCTCCTGATTTACTGGTCATTGCACTTCGGCAGTTGGCTTAGTGCCTTTTTTGAACAGGCCATTGTCAGGTGCAGGGCCGTCTATCTGCCGCCGGTTGGCGTTATTACCGTGCCCGCCGTCATCATCATCTTCTTCGTCCTCGTCATCTTCGTTGTCATCGTCTTCATTATCTTCGTCATCGTCGTCACCACTAGAGCGGTACTTTTTGTTGCGGCGTTTATTATTGTCGTCGTCATTGT
>JBGTAU010000297.1:0-2325 GCA_041749675.1 Rhizobiaceae bacterium
GGGTTGGCCGGATGTTGGCGCGCTCGGCGTCGGTGAGTGCGCGGAAAGACTGCGAGACAGAAGTAGCAATGCTGTCCAAACCGGTCGCGGTCAGCGGTGCGGCAAAGAGGAAACGATAAACCTTGCCATTGACGCGCAACACCGTGATTTCGAATTGCCATTTGTCTGCTTGTGCCTTGGCGGTCACGGCGTCATAGCCTGCAATAGTGGTTGGGGTCACCGACGTATCGATGAGGCCCGCGATCCAGCCTGAGCGCATATATTTGGCAAGATCGACGGATTGCAACAGTTCAACGCCATCGAAACGCACAGCCAGTTCGTTGGGGCCCGACGAGAGCACGGCATCTTTGTTGTTCTCGGTGTCGAACCCGACGGGGAGGCGGTAAGTAATGCCAAGGCCGGGGTGCAGAAAGTCTTGTCCGCGCACGAAGCCCTCTTCTGGACTATCGCCGAACAACATGCCGTCAATGCCGCCCAGGTAAGCATCGCGTTCGGTCACGCCAACGCTATCGGGTGCGCCGAACTGGCGGGCATGGCGCTTGGCCAGCTCCACGCGCTGGGGGGCAGCAGGATGGGTGGCCAGAAAATCAAGCGTCACGTCATTGTCGCTGGAGGCGGCGCGAAAATCTGTGTATGCGCCGAGCGAGCTTAAAAAGCGCGCGGCGGCGAATGGATCATAGCCAGATTTTCCGCTGGCTTTTATGCCAACGGCGTCGGCCTCTAGCTCTTGATTGCGCGAAAATTGTGCCAGTTTCAGTTTGCCGCGGATAGCGGCTTGTTTGCTGGCAGGATCATCGGTGAGAACTTCAGAAACGACGCGTGCGGCCAGATTGGTTTCGGCTTCCAACTGTTGGCGCTGAACGCCGTGCTTTGTCGTCACGTGCGCCATTTCATGGGCAATGACGGCTGCGAGCTCAGAAGAGTCGTTCGACAATGCCAATAAGCCGCGCGTGACATATACAAAGCCGCCGGGCAGCGCGAAAGCGTTGATACTTGGCGAATTTAAGATGGTGATGCGGTAAGTTTGATTTGGATCATCGCCATCAAATGTGAGGCGGCCGACGACCTTTGCGACCATGCGCTCTAATTTCACGTCTGCGTATTCGCCGCCATAAGTCGCCAATATTTTCGGATGCTGGGCAGCTGCCAATTTGGCGAAACGATCACCGCGCGCAACGGTGTCGACTGTGACAGGCTCAGCTGATGGATTGAGAGTGACAGCAAGCTCTTCATTTTCAATCTTGTTGCTCGCGCCGGGCGCAGTACCCGCCACGCTGAGAACTTGGCAAGCGGACAAGGCAAGCGCGAGACAAGCCAAAACCGTGCCGCGTAGCAAAGCTGCATGGTTTTTTGAATAGATGTTGTTTGTAGCCCGCGTATTCAATCTATCGCCTGGTCCCAAATTCCTATTTTCATACCCTTGTGCAGATCGATCTGCTTGATCGCTGATAAGAACAACTTTCAAACAAGTATGCTCAACAAATACTTAAACATCAAATAATTGAGGCAGCAGTTTGTAAGGAATGCGACGATTTTCAGACGTTGGCACCAAGATAGTCACTGATCGCTGAGTTTCCAATGCGTGTATACAAATCTTTTAGCGGTCCTTGCGCCGAGATGTGGCCGTTTTGGACGAAAATAAAGTTCTGCGCCACATCCACCCACTCACGAGGATGGTGGGTAACAGCCAAAATGGTCAGCTGTTTTTCCTGTTGCAATTGCGCCAATAAAACTATCATTTCTTGGCGCAAAGCAGGTCCAAGCGAGGCAAAAGGCTCGTCTAACAGCAAGATTGGACGGCTTTGCACCAGTACGCGTGCAAAGGCGATGCGCTGACGTTCGCCGCCCGAGAGTTCGGATGGCAGACGTTTGGATTTATCGCTAAGGCCAACGCGCTCCAAGGCCTGAAGAACTGTGTCCACTTGCGCCACGTTCAATTTCAAGCTTGGTTTGATGCCAAGGCCCACATTGGCTGCAACGCTTAAATGTTCAAAAACGTTATTGTCTTGAAACAACATGGCGAGCGGGCGCTGCGAGGGCGGGTTTTTGGTCACATCTTGGCCAAGCAGTTTGATTGTGCCAGAACTCGGCGTTTCGAAACCTGCAATAAGATTAAGCAATGTCGATTTTCCGGAGCCGCTAGGTCCGGTTATTATGGAGATGGTATCAGCCGCGACTGCAAGGTCGAATGTCATATCTATTTCGGGATAAGCAAAGCGAACTTTTGACAGCTCAATATCGAATGAGGTCATGATGGGCGGCTTTCATGATTTTCAGCATAAAGAGCAAGGTAAGTTATCACGCCAGTCAACACTGCCAAATAGA
>JBGTAU010000298.1:0-8974 GCA_041749675.1 Rhizobiaceae bacterium
CCTAAAGCGCGCCGCCTTGCCAAAGTGTCCTTCGAAGAAATGCTGGAAATGGCCTCGCTCGGCGCCAAGGTTTTGCAAGTGCGCTCGGTTGAGCTCGCCATGGTCCACAAGGTGCGCACTTTTGTACGCTCATCATTCACAGATCCTGATGCACCGGGCATGAGCGATCTTCTCAATCCACCCGGCACATTAATTTGCGATGAGGATGAAATCTTGGAACAAGAAGTTGTCACCGGCATTGCCTATGCCAAAGATGAAGCACAGATTTCGCTGCGCCGCGTGGCCGATCGCCCAGGCGTTGCCGCTGGCATTTTCGGTCCTTTGGCCGAAGCTAACATCAATGTCGATATGATCGTGCAAAACATCTCCGAAGATGGCTCGCGCACCGATATGACGTTCACCGTGCCGAATTCCGATATTGAAAAAGCGCTCGCAGTGCTTGAAAAAGTGCGCGAAACCATTGGCATTGACGCCGTTCAGTCCGAACCCGGAATGGTCAAAGTCTCGGTCATCGGTATAGGCATGCGCAGCCACGCCGGTGTTGCGGCAACGGCGTTTAAGGCGATGGCCGACAAATCCATCAACATCCGCGCGATTACGACGTCCGAGATCAAGATTTCGATTTTGATTGATGGACCGTATGCGGAATTGGCCGTGCGCACGCTGCATTCGGTGTATGGGCTGGATAAGGGCTGAGGTGGGTTATTGTAGGCGTTTGACGGCGAGGTCATAGACCTCATCGTCGCGGCGGTTGCCAGCGGCGATAATGAAAACTTCGATCTTTAGTTCTAAGACGCGGTAGATAATTCTGGTGTCACCAGTTCTAATGCGTCTGTAGCCAGCGAGATTTCCAGCAAGAGGCTTGCCGGATTTGTTTGGTTCGCCGTACATAATTCTTTCTTCTATAACTTTAAGCACTTTTTGAGCGCGTGAATTACCCAAATCAGCAAGATCCGCTTTGACATCGTCGTGATAAATGACGCGCCAAGGCATTAGTCATTCATTCCGAAAATTTTCTTCATTTCCTCGTGTGAAATCGCTTTAGACTCATCAAACGTAGCAATGCGCGCCAATGCGATTGCCTCGATGCGCATATCGGCCAATTCATCCATCAGCGCTTCGTACATTTGCGTCGGCATCAACACAGCAGCAGGCTTGTTGTCGCGCATGACGACATAGCGGTCTTGCTTGCCTTGCGTCAGCCGATCAAGAATTTCCCGCGTATTCTTTTGCAGGTCAGTTGAAGAAATGGCTTGGTCTGCACGATCTAGCAGCATAGCTTGCCTCCATATTATAGGTCGAATATAATCTGATTTTAGTCCGATTTCAATAATATTAAAAACTTTTTACAGGATCATGAAATCTCGTGTCCTCTAAGAAAAACAAGAATCGCATCGCGCACTTGCGCACATCCTACCCAAACATGCATAACAGCATTTCAATGATTTGGTTTCACGCGGCAGTTTTATAGAAAGGGCTTTATGATGCGCGATCAAGCGTCTGGTCCACGCGTACTACTCAAGCGCTTGCGCGAGCTGATGGCAGCGGTGTTGGAGCCGCAGCAACGGCTTGACCAAATTGTTGGCGAAATCGCCAAGAACATGGTCACCGAAGTGTGCTCCTTCTATGTTCTGCGCTCAGATGGCGTGCTCGAACTTTACGCCACGGTCGGCCTTAACCAGCAATCCGTCCATGCGGCGCAACTACGCCTTGGCGAAGGTTTGGTGGGCACGATCGCCGCCAGTGCGCAAGGCTTGAACTTGTCTGATGCACAAAGCCATCCAGCCTTTGCTTACTTGCCTGAAACTGGCGAAGAAATTTATCATTCTTTCTTGGGCGTTCCAATCTTGCGGGCAGGGCGCACGCTCGGCGTTTTGGTTGTGCAAAATCGCACGATGCGCACCTATCGCGAAGACGAAGTGGACGCGCTGGAAACCACCGGCATGGTGCTGGCGGAAATGATTGCCTCTGGCGATCTGGTGCGCTTATCGCGCCCCGGTGTGCAGCTCGATTTAAAAAAGCCGATTTCGCTGTCCGGTCTTGGGTTTAACGAAGGCATTGGCCTTGGCCATGCGGTGCTGCATGAGCATCGCATCGTTGTTAAAGTGTTGTTCGCGGAAGATTCCGACAAAGAAATCAAACGCCTTGAAGACTCGATGGGCAATTTGCGCCTCTCGATCGATGATATGCTGTCGCGCCGCGAGGTGGCGTTTGAGGGCGAGCATCGCGAAGTCTTGGAAGCGTACCGCATGTTTGCTCATGATCGCGGCTGGGTGCGGCGCTTGGAGGAAGCCATTAATAATGGCTTGAGCGCCGAAGCTGCGGTCGAGAAAGTACAAAGCGACACCCGCGCCCGTATGCTACATATGACCGATCCATATCTCAAAGATCGCATGAGTGACTTTGATGATTTGGCAAACCGGTTGCTGCGCCAGCTCATGGGGCAGGATGTTTCCACTTTGGCCGAAAGCATGCCGAAAGACGCGATCATTTTGGCGCGCTCGATGGGCGCTGCTGAACTGCTCGATTATCCACGCGAAAAAATTCGCGGGCTTGTTATCGAAGAAGGCGCCATCACCAGCCACGTCGTGATCGTCGCCAAAGCCATGAGCATTCCTGTCGTTGGGCAAGTTAAAGGCGCGATTTCAATGGCGGAAAACGGTGATTCTGTCATCGTGGACGGTGTTGATGGCAAAGTGCATTTGCGCCCTCAGGCTGATATCGAATCTGCCTATGCCGAAAAAGTCCGCTTCCGCGCCAAGCGTCAGGAAATGTATCGCGAACTGCGCGATGTCCCTTCGATTTCCAAGGATGGCGTCAAAGTCGAATTGTTGATGAATGCCGGCTTGATGGTAGACATGCCGCAGCTTGATGAGTCGGGCGCGAGCGGCATAGGCCTTTTCCGCACCGAGCTGCAGTTCATGGTCGCCTCAACTTTTCCGAAAGTTGAAGTGCAGGAGGCCTTATACACGGATGTCTTGAATACAGCCGGCAAAAAGCCGGTCACATTTCGCACGCTTGATATCGGCGGCGACAAGGCGCTGCCTTATTTCAAGGATGTGCCTGTCGAAGAAAATCCAGCAATGGGATGGCGCGCCATTCGCATGTCGCTGGATCGTCCTGGTCTATTGCGCACGCAAATTCGCGCCATGCTGAAAGCTGCGGGCGGACGAGAACTGCGTGTCATGTTGCCGATGATTACGGAAGTTTCCGAGCTTGTCGCCGCGCGTGAAATCATTGACCGCGAGATCAAGCACCTTTCAAAGTTCGCCCATCAATTGCCGCGCAGCTTCAAACTGGGCGCGATGCTTGAAGTGCCGTCCTTGCTGTTCCAGCTGGATGAACTGTATAAGCACGTGGATTTTGTCTCTGTCGGCTCTAATGATTTGTTTCAGTTCATGATGGCGGTTGACCGTGGGTCGGCGCATTTGTCCGATCGGTTTGATCCGATGTCCGTGTCTTTCTTACGCGCCTTGGCGGCCATTACCGAGGCGGCGGATCGTGCCGGTAAGCCTGCAACTCTATGCGGGGAGTTAGGTGGCAAACCACTCACTGCCATGGCTTTGATTGCTGTTGGCTTTCGCTCGCTTTCGATGTCTGCGTCCGGTATTGGACCGGTCAAGGCGATGCTGCTGGGGCTTGACGTCAATTCACTAAAAGCAGAAATGCAAACCATCTTAGCGCCGGGACAAAAAAATCCACCGTCGGTGCGGGTTTTTCTCAAGGATTATGCTCAGCGCATGAGCATTCCGCTTTAGGTATTAAACATGTCCAATTTGCCCGCTTCGCGGCTTGATCAACTTGTCAAACGCTATGCTGTGATCGAAGCCGAAATGGCTGCTGGTGCGGGCGCGGAAGATTATGTTCGCCTCTCATCAGAATATGCAGAATTGCGCGATATCGTTGGTAAAACTGTCGAATGGCAACAAGTACTCAAGGAACAGGAAGACCTTTCGCGGCTTTTATCGGATTCATCGACTGACAGCGAAATGCGGGCGCTGGCGGAAGAAGAATATCCAGTTCTGGCGGAAAAGCGCGAAGAGCTTGAAAAAGACATTCGCATTTTATTGCTGCCAAAGGATGCAGCTGATGAACGCTCGGTCATATTAGAAATTCGTGCCGGCACCGGCGGATCGGAAGCCGCGCTTTTCGCTGGTGACTTGTTTCGCATGTACGAACGCTACGCCGCCGTGCAGGGCTGGAAAGTGTCGATTGATTCTGTCAGCGATGGCGAAGTGGGTGGTTTCAAGGAAATCATCGCTTCCGTCACAGGTAAAGGCGTTTATGCCAAACTGAAGTTCGAATCCGGTGTGCACCGCGTTCAGCGCGTTCCAGAAACCGAAGGGTCGGGCCGTATCCATACGTCCGCTGCAACGGTTGCGGTTCTGCCTGAGGCGGAAGAAGTTGATATTGAAATTAAAGCGGAAGATATTCGCATTGACACAATGCGCGCTTCCGGTTCCGGCGGTCAGCACGTGAACACCACTGACTCAGCTGTTCGTATCACCCATTTGCCAACGGGTGTTATGGTGGTGCAAGCCGAAAAATCGCAGCATCAAAACCGTGCCCGAGCGATGCAAATTTTGCGCGCACGGCTTTATGATATCAAGCGCCAAACCCTTGACGATGCCCGTGCCGAAGATCGCAAAACGCAGGTTGGTTCTGGTGACCGCTCGGAACGCATTCGCACCTATAACTTCCCGCAAGGCCGCGTAACAGACCATCGCATCAATCTGACGCTCTATAAATTGGAGCGGGTGATGGTCGGCGAAATCGACGAATTGGTCGATGCCTTGGTCGCCGAACATCAATCAACACTTCTCGCCGAGCAAGCGGAACGTGGCTGATTTCGGACAGGCTTCAGATGGTGACGAGACGCTATACAGCCTCGCTCCAGCCTCGCTGCGGACATGCCTCGCACGCGTATCAGAAGTGCTCGATAAGGCCGAAATCGACGGCTACGATGTTGAAGCGCGCTTGCTTTGCGAATGGGCGACGGGGCGTGATCGGTTAACGTTTTTGACTGAGCCTGATGAAATGGTCTCTGCCGAAGCCATCACAAATTTGCAGAAGGCCCTCAATAAACGTCTCTTTGGAATGCCTATTCACCGGATCATGGGTTATCGTGATTTTTATGGGCTTCGGCTAAAACTTTCCGAAGAAACGTTAGAGCCGCGACCAGATACCGAGACTTTGGTCGACCAAGTTCTTGAATTGATTGCGGAAAAAAGTGCTGCAGAATCACTTTTGCGTACTCTTGATTTGGGCACTGGGACTGGTGCCATTGCATTGGCGCTTTTATCAAAATTACCAAACGCGCAGGCAACAGGCGTTGATGTATCAGCACAAGCTCTTGAAACTGCTGAGCAAAATTCCATTGCGAACGGGTTATCCGGTCGTTTTAAAACCCTCCAAAGTAATTGGTTTGAGAATGTCACTGAGAAATTTGATGTGATTGTCTCTAATCCGCCCTACATTCGCACAGCGGTCATTGCCGGTTTGGATAAAGAAGTTCGCGAACACGACCCATTGATTGCATTGGATGGCGGTGCGGACGGGCTTGCGCCTTATCGTGTGATTGCTACACATTCATACAGATTTTTAAGGCCAGCTGGGTTGGTTTGTGTTGAGATTGGCTATGACCAAGCCTCTGATATTAAAGAGATTTTTGAAAACTCTGGTTTCGAGTTGATTGAACTTCGCAAAGACTTAGGGCGCAGAGACCGCACTATGGCTTTTGCACTGAAAGTCACTTGAATGTGTACTGTGTAAAAAAAGCTTGGTTTTTATAGTATTTCCGGCTAGGGAACGCTTATCGGAGACAAAAGGGGTTGTCTTCCGGATCTCAAAAGGTTCGGATTTCTTGTGCCAAGGCGGATTTTTGCCGGGCATCCACTTATTCGATAGTACCCAGTTGGACTTTTTGTCGATTGAGGTACCGCGCTGTGTTGGGTTGCGCGTGTTGTACTCGTGTAAAATTGAACATGATCAGCATAAACCCACTTCACCCTCGAACCGGAATAAAAGAGTATCGGATGAGGCAACAACAACAAAACAGACGTATGCGCAGCCGCAATAATAATGGTGGCGGTAGCAACAATAATAATAACAGCAACAATAATAACAATCGGCGCGGCCCGAACCCGTTGACGCGTTCTTATGAAAGTAATGGTCCGGACGTAAAAGTTCGCGGTACCGCGCAAAATATTGCTGAGAAGTATTTGACCTTGGCACGCGATGCGCAATCGTCTGGTGATCGGGTCATGGCTGAAAACTATTTGCAGCACGCTGAACATTACAATCGCATTATTGCTGCTGCTCTTGCTCAACAGCAACAAATTCAGCGCGATTCTCGTGATGAGGAAGAGGACGAAGGTCCAGGCGAAAATGTGGACAGCCGGTTTGATGATGTCAAACATGCTCATCCAGTCGCTGAAGAGCAGCCGGAAGTTCGTCCGCAGTTTGATGATAATTCCCCGCAGCCGGTTATCGAATCGCAGCCAAGCGAAAATGCGCAGCCTGCTTCTGAACAAGCGTCGCGCGAAAACAATAGGCCACCACGCGAAAATAACCGTCCGCGGCGTGAACGGACACCGCGAGCGCCACGCGAGCCGCGCATTGAAGTTGCGGCTGACAATGATGCTCCGGCCGAAGATGGCCTTTTGGCAACGCTTTCCCGTGGTTCTGATAAGCCAATACCGGTTACAGCCGACGAATAAGTAGTTTTCAATCGATAATTTGATGAAACGGCGCGATCTTCGCGCCGTTTTTTGTTTTACATCAATGTTGTCCTCTTGAGCATCGCTTAAGCTGATCCCATATTGAACATGAGACCGAGCCAGCCAATAATGGGGGTTCGTCGCCAATGTGCTGCAAATGCCTTTTTGGGTTTGCAGAAAATGGAGACAGACATGAACGTTGAAAAATATTCCGAGCGGGTGCGGGGCTTTATCCAATCTGCACAAACTTATGCGCTTGCGCAAAATCACCAGCAATTTTTGCCCGAACATCTGCTCAAGGTGCTGGTGGACGACGAAGAAGGCTTGGCCGCGTCATTGATTGATCGGGCAGGTGGTGATTCTGGCGCGGTGCGCATTGCCATCGAAGCAGCGCTTGCGGCTTTGCCGAAAGTGTCCGGCGGCAATGGTCAGCTTTATTTATCGCAGCCGCTGGCGAAAGTGATGGCGACAGCGGAAGAAGTCGCCAAAAAGGCTGGCGATAGCTTTGTTACAGTTGAGCGTTTGCTTACTGCGCTGACGATGGAAAAATCTGCGAAAACTGCCGATATTCTGGCGAAAGCTGGATTAAAGCCACAAGCTTTGAATGCCGTCATCAATGATTTGCGCAAAGGCCGCACCGCTGATGGTGCCAACGCTGAGCAGGGCTACGACGCCTTAAAGAAATATGCCCGCGATTTGACTAAAGATGCCCGCGAGGGAAAATTGGATCCGGTGATTGGTCGTGATGATGAAATTCGCCGCACGATGCAAGTATTGTCGCGTCGTACAAAAAATAATCCCGTTTTGATTGGCGAACCTGGTGTCGGTAAAACGGCAATCGCCGAAGGATTGGCGCTGCGCATCATCAATGGCGATGTGCCCGAATCGCTGCGTGATAAGTCATTGCTGGCGCTTGATATGGGCGCTTTGATTGCGGGCGCGAAATATCGCGGTGAATTTGAAGAGCGTCTCAAGGCAGTGATGAGCGAAATTCAATCGGCCAACGGGCAAATCATTTTATTTATCGATGAAATGCATACGCTGGTTGGAGCGGGCAAGGCCGATGGGGCGATGGATGCGTCCAATTTGTTGAAACCGGCTTTGGCGCGGGGTGAATTGCACTGTGTTGGCGCGACCACACTCGACGAATATCGCAAACATGTTGAAAAAGACGCCGCGCTGGCGCGTCGGTTCCAGCCGGTGTTCGTGTCCGAGCCAACGGTTGAAGATACGATATCGATTTTGCGTGGGCTTAAGGAAAAATATGAGCAGCATCATAAGGTGCGGATCTCTGATTCTTCACTCGTTGCGGCGGCTACTTTATCCAATCGCTACATCACGGATCGGTTTTTGCCGGATAAGGCGATTGATCTGATGGACGAATCGGCCTCGCGCCTGCGGATGCAAGTCGATTCCAAACCAGAAGCGCTGGATGAAATCGACCGGCGCGTCATGCAGCTCAAAATCGAGCGTGAAGCATTGAAGGCGGAAAAGGATGCAGCTTCCAAGGACCGGCTGAATCGCCTTGAACAAGAACTGGCTGGGTTGGAAGAAGAATCAGCTGGTATCACCAATGTTTGGATGGCTGAAAAACAAAAACTGGGCTTAGCTGCAGATTTGAAAAAGCAGCTTGAAGACGCACGCAATGAATTGGCAATTGCCCAGCGCAAAGGTGAATTCCAGAAGGCTGGGGAGCTGGCTTATGGGACAATCCCCGATCTTGAGCGCAAGTTGGTCGATTCCGAAGCGCAAGACGGCAAAGTTTCTATGGTTGAGGAAACTGTGACGCCTGAACATATTGCTCAAGTGATTTCACGCTGGACAGGTATTCCTGTCGACAAGATGCTGGAAGGCGAGCGCGATAAGCTGCTCAGGATGGAAGATGAAATCGGCAAACGCGTGGTGGGTCAAGGTGAAGCGGTGCAAGCTGTTTCGCGTGCTGTTCGCCGTGCTCGGGCCGGACTGCAGGATCCCAATCGGCCAATTGGCTCTTTTATGTTCTTAGGTCCGACTGGCGTTGGTAAAACAGAACTGACCAAAGCCTTGGCGTCGTTCTTATTTGACGATGATACCGCAATGAGCCGGATCGATATGTCGGAATATATGGAGAAACACTCTGTCGCGCGGTTGATCGGTGCGCCTCCTGGCTATGTAGGCTACGAAGAAGGTGGTGCGCTGACGGAAGCTGTGCGTCGTCGCCCTTATCAAGTGATTCTTTTCGACGAAATCGAAAAGGCGCATCCGGATGTCTTCAA
>JBGTAU010000299.1:0-5949 GCA_041749675.1 Rhizobiaceae bacterium
AAAAAGGCCAGATCGTTATGAAGAAACTGATTAGGAATCTCGCTGTTGCTTTTGTGACGAGCATAATGGCGCTGGGCGCGATTACATTGCCTGCGCGTGCGCTGGTCGAAGTTGATGTCACCAAGGGTACGGCCGAGCCACTTCCCATCGCGATCACTGACTTTCTTTCGGGCGGCGCTTTGGGTGCGGAAATATCTGGCATTGTGGCGGCGGATTTGAAGCGGTCTGGCCTGTTTGCACCGATTGATAAGGGTGCCTTCATCGAGAAGATTTCTAACCCAGATGTTGCCCCGCGTTTTGAAGACTGGAAAGTGATCAACGCGCAGGCGCTGGTGACGGGCCGTATTTCCAATGAGGGCGGCAAGCTGAAGGCTGAATTCCGCTTGTGGGATTCGTTTGCCGGTGAGCAACTGGAAGGACAGCAATTGGTGGCCGATGCCTCTAATCAACGCCGTATCGCGCACATGATAGCGGATGCGATTTATGAGCGTTTGACGGGCGAGAAGGGGTATTTTGACACGCGCATCGTATTTGTTTCGGAGTCTGGCCCGAAAGACAAGCGCATTAAGAAATTGGCGATTATGGATCAAGACGGCGCGAATGTGCGCGCGCTGACATCTGGCAAAGACTTGGTTTTGACACCACGCTTTTCTCCAACGCGTCAAGAAGTGACCTATATGTCGTTCGATGGTGATGTACCGTCTGTCTACTTGTTACAACTTGAGACTGGCCAGCGCGAAAAGGTTGGCAATTTTCCAGGCATTACCATTGCGCCGCGCTTTTCGCCCGATGGTCAACGCGTGGTTTTGAGTCTATTGCAGGACAATGGTTCGGCGAATTTGTACACTATGGACTTGCGCTCGCGTGCCGTTACACGCCTGACCAATTCATCAGCGATTGATACATCGGCATCTTATTCGCCTGATGGATCGCAAATTGCGTTTGAATCAGATCGTGGTGGCAAGCAGCAGATTTATGTGATGAGCGCCGGTGGTTCTGAGCCGAACCGTATTTCATTTGGCGATGGGTCTTATTCCACGCCAGTTTGGTCTCCTCGTGGTGATTTGATTGCGTTTACCAAGCAATCCGGCGGGCAGTTTTCGATTGGTGTGATGAAAACGGATGGCTCGGGCGAGCGGATTTTGACCTCCGGACATTTGATGGAAGGTCCGACATGGGCACCCAATGGTCGCGTGCTTGCATTCTATCGCACTGAGTCAGGCGGCAACCCATCGATCCGCACGATTGATTTAACCGGCTATAATGAACAACAGGTTCCAACCCCGGGCGGCGCTTCTGATCCGGCCTGGTCGCCTATCTTAGAATAGTTTGCCGCCTTTTGGCCGCATTGTGCGGCCACTGGGCAAGGGACAGCATGCATTGAGGAAATGTTAACCGTGTTTGTTGGGCGCAATTTAACCTCGACGTGGTTACTGAAAGACCAACGAAACGTTTAAGACTGTCCCATTTAATTTACTGAAGGAGTCCGGCATGAGCCGCTTTGCAACACTGACCCGCAGCCCAATCATGATCGCGCTGGTCGCCACTCTTGCCATTACTGGCTGCGCTACTAAAAAGCCCTTGCCGAACAATGCTGGTGATCTTGGCTTGAATGGTGCTGGCGGCGCTGGTGCTGCTACACCGGGTTCTGCCCAAGACTTTACTGTGAACGTAGGCGACCGTATTTTCTTTGACACGGATTCTTCCGTTGTTCGCGCTGATGCGCAAGCCACCTTGACCCGTCAAGCACAATGGTTGCAGCAGTATCCAAACTATGCCATCAAGATTGAAGGCCATGCCGATGAGCGCGGCACACGCGAATATAACATTGCACTCGGTGCGCGCCGCGCCGCTGCAACACGCGACTTCTTGTCTGCTCAAGGTGTTCCAGCCCAACGCATCAAGACGATTTCTTACGGTAAAGAGCGTCCAGTTGCCGTGTGCGATGATATTTCTTGCTGGTCGCAAAACCGCCGTGCTGTAACCGCACTCGGTGGCGCCGGCTCTTAAGTGTCTGACTGAAAAGTCTACTCTAGCGGCCAAATGATGCAATTTCCTGCGCTCCGGTTCTCGAAAATCACATCCTTTGACTCGCTAAAGCGACATTTGAGTCAAACACTATGCTTCACAAGTTACAATTACAGAAGGCGATCTAATAGGTCGCCTTTTTGCTTTTTGGGGAAATTGCAACAAAATTTGGCCGAAGTTGTATCCTACGTGATATGAAATAAGAAATTCCGGTGGCCGCGGGGGCTGACGGGGGAACGACAGGAAAGCAATATGCGTTTCAAAACAGTTTTTGCAGCAGGCTTGTTGGTCATTGGAAGCGCGGCTTCCGCTTTTTCCAACAACGCGTTAAATTTACCGGCGGTCGGTGTTGAAATCTTAAATAGTGCATTCATCCCTTTTCCGCAGGTCGATGTACCAAAAGCACCAATGATCCTTTTGGCACAAGCACAATCGAGCCAGCAACTCGAAGAACAAATCCGCCTACTCAATGGTAAAGTTGAGGAGATGAATTTTCTGGTTTTGCAACTGCAAGAACAGATGCGCAAAATGCAGGAAGACAATGAGTTTCGGTTTCAAGAAATAGAGAAATCAAAACAAGGAAGCGTTGCGCCCAAAGATGACAATAAAGATGTCGCCGATGCGCCTGCAGTAAAAGATTCGCAGACGGCTGATGTCGCAACGCAGCCAGAAGTGCCTGCGGACGGCACGCAAGTTGGCGAGGCACCGAAAGAGCTTGGTTCGATTAAGTTTGATGAAAACGGAAACCCGATCAGTGCCACCGTTGAAGATGTCATCGAGAATACGGAAGTGGCCGCAATCCCGTCGGGGGCTAACGCTGAAGAAACTTACCGTGTTGCTTACGATCATGTTCTCGCGGGTGAATATGCCGATGCTGAAAGCGGCTTTCGTGCGCATATTGATCAGTATCCTAAAGACAAACAAACGGCAGATGCGCGTTATTGGCTCGGCGAATCGTTAGCAGGACAAGGCAAGCATCGCGAGGCGGCAGAGATTTTGCTGGATGCGCAACGTGATTATCCCAAGGCAAAGAAAGCGCCTGATATGCTGTTGAAGCTCGGCGTTTCGCTGGCAGCGCTCGATAATAAAGACGTGGCCTGTGCGACCTTTGCGCAAGTGACCAAGAAATACCCGAAAGCTGGACCAACTCTGCTCAGCCGAGTTGCAGAAGAGCAAGCGAAAGCTGGCTGCTGATCGCCATTCATGGCTTTTGACCCATTTCGTCATTTTCAAAAATTTGATTTTAGCAAATGCCGCCATGTTTCTGTGGCTGTATCAGGCGGCAGTGATTCACTTGGGTTGTTGTTTGCGCTGCATGAATATTTCAAAGAGTTGCCTGACAGCCCGAAATTGAGCGCTGTGACGGTTGAGCATGCGCTGCGAAAAAGTTCTGCGCTTGAAGCCGCTGGTGTGGCTACACTTTGTGCTCGACTGAAAATTCCTCATGTGACCAAGACGTGGATCGGAGCAAAACCCATAAGTGGCATCCAAGCGGCTGCGCGCGATGAGCGGCGAGCGCTATTGTGTTTAGCGGCAACAGAGCTTGGGGCCGATGCGATTTTAACGGGTCACACTTATGATGATCAAATTGAAACCGTGATGATGCGACAGCGTCGCGGCGCTGGCCCCGGACTTGCAGGGATTGGTCATGCAAGCCTTGGCTATGATGACCGCACAGACGGTCGGCCGATTTGGATTGTGCGGCCATTGCTGGACGTTTCGCGTGCCGACATTCGTGATTATTTGACGGCGAACCACATGCAATGGCTGGATGATCCGAGCAATGAGAATGATGCCTTTGAGCGTGTGATGGTGCGCAAGGAACTGCAAAGTTTGAGTGATGCTTACCGGCGGCAAATTTTAGATGTCAGCCGAGATGCTGCGATGGGGCGCATCGAGGTCGCGCGACAGGCGGCGGCGTTGTGTGCGGCGCATGTCGATGAGATCGAGCCAGGGCTGGTGCGGATTGATGCGGGTGCTTTTTTGGACGCACCCAATCCGGGATTACCCGCATTGTTACGCTCATTGATGGCCTATGCGGGCGGGGAATCTTTTAGTGGCGACGCGGCTGTTGCTGAGGGTATTTTGCAGCAGGCGGTTTCGGCTGGATTTTCCAAAGGGATGAAGCCTTGGCGAGACACTTCGAATGGGACGCTGATTGATATCCGGCAATCTGGTGTTTACTTGATGCGAGAGCAACGCAATCATAAAGTTGCGGCAATCGAATTTGACCGGTTCTATCGGCGGACAAAAACGGGGCGGACATTAGCGACGTTTTTAAAAGTGCCGCATACGATTGACGTGCCACCTAGTCTTTTACGGATGGTGCAATCCCTGCAGTCGGATTTTGAAACACACGATGGCGGACGATTGTCGGCATTTGAGGCCTCTCGCATGGGTTTCCCTCTGCGCCGCTTGATTAATCCTTGGCCTGATTTGGTGCCGATTTTTGATATTGAGTTGGCAAAGGTCATGAGTCAAATGGCTGGCGCCGCTGAATTTCCTATTTTACCGGTTTACCGTCATGGAAAGAATTGACGCATCTGCAAGTCTTAGCCTTGGCAACGCCGCAGTTCGCACCTATCTTACACTCAATCACAAGCGGCTTAGCGCCGTAATGTTTCCGAATTGGAAGATCGCATGAACCCGAACTATCGAAATTTTGCACTGTGGGCCATTATTGCACTGTTGCTGGTTGCTTTGTTTAATATGTTTCAAAGCCCAACGCAGCGTGTTGCGACAGCTGAAATCGAGTATTCGAAATTTCTCGATGATGTTGATGCGGGTAAAGTGAAGAAAGTTGACATTTCTGGCGATCGGATCGTGGGAGTTTACCTCGATAACAATCAGCAATTCTCGACATATTCGCCGGGCGATCCGGAATTGGTCAATCGTCTTGAATCTAAAAATGTCGTTATTTCAGCAAGCCCTATGACCGATGGCTCTAACTCGCTGATGGGTGTTTTGCTGTCTTGGTTGCCGATGATTGTCATTCTAGGTGTTTGGATCTTTTTCATGCGCCAAATGCAAGGTGGCTCACGTGGGGCGATGGGTTTTGGTAAGTCTAAGGCCAAATTGCTGACGGAAGCACATGGAAAAGTCACGTTCGCGGACGTAGCAGGTATTGATGAGGCCAAACAGGATTTGGAAGAAATCGTTGAATTTTTGCGTGATCCAGGTAAATTTCAACGGCTTGGCGGAAAAATTCCTCGCGGCGTGTTGCTCGTTGGCCCTCCCGGTACCGGTAAAACACTGACCGCTCGCGCAGTAGCGGGCGAGGCTGGTGTGCCGTTCTTTACGATCTCGGGTTCAGACTTTGTTGAAATGTTCGTTGGCGTTGGCGCAAGCCGCGTGCGCGACATGTTTGAACAAGCCAAAAAGAATGCACCATGCATTATTTTCATCGACGAAATCGATGCGGTCGGTCGTCATCGCGGTGCAGGTCTTGGCGGCGGTAATGACGAGCGCGAACAGACGCTCAACCAGTTGCTGGTCGAAATGGATGGCTTTGAGGCCAATGAAGGCGTGATCTTGATTGCTGCGACCAACCGTCCGGATGTACTGGATCCTGCTTTGTTGCGTCCGGGCCGTTTTGACCGTCAGGTGACGGTGCCTAATCCAGATGTGAATGGCCGCGAGAAGATTCTCAAAGTGCATGTGCGCAATGTTCCTGTTGCACCGAATGTTGATTTGAAGATTATTGCACGGGGAACGCCTGGTTTTTCTGGTGCGGACCTTGCCAACTTGGTCAATGAAGCGGCTTTGCTTGCAGCGCGGCGCAACAAGCGCATTGTGACCATGTCTGAGTTTGAAGATGCAAAAGACAAGGTGATGATGGGTGCGGAGCGTAAATCATTGGCGATGACGGCTGATGAAAAACGTAACACCGCTTATCATGAAGCAGGTCATGCGATTATTGCA
>JBGTAU010000300.1:0-4530 GCA_041749675.1 Rhizobiaceae bacterium
GATAAATCCACAGACATTGTGAAAGCCATCGCGCGTCTTTCTTATTTCTATAAGCACGAAAGCTGCGGCCAGTGCACGCCGTGCCGCGAAGGCACCGGCTGGATGTGGCGCGTGATGGAACGCCTCGTCAAAGGCGAAGCCCAAAAGCGCGAAATTGATATGCTGCTGGACGTGACCAAACAGGTCGAAGGCCACACGATTTGTGCGCTGGGCGATGCCGCAGCCTGGCCGATCCAAGGCCTCATCCGCCATTTCCGCCCAGAAATCGAACGTCGCATCGACGAGTTCTCGCGCAATGCCCACCGCGCTCAGCCACTCTTGGTGGCCGCAGAGTGATGATGATGGTTGCAGACAAACCAAACCAAGATCCACTGTCCAAACTGTATGCCGAATGGGTATCAGTTGCGGTGAAGATGTCGCTTGCTGGTTTGGATGCAACCTTGAAATTCGCGGACGCCGCTGCAAAGGTCGCGGTCGCAAGCCGGTCGAATTCAAAGACTGTGGATACCGTGCAGACGAACCCAACGGTTCCTGCGACTGAGCCAACAACAAACGAATTCGAAAAAACCGCTGCTGATGATTTGAAGAAAATCACCGGCGTCGGTCCGAAACTTGTACAAATGCTCGCGCGCAATGGCATAACTTCTTTTTCGCAATTGGCGTTGCTCGACGATGCGGCTATAGACCGCCTCGATAATGATTTGAACTTGAATGGCCGCATCCGTCGCGATGATTGGGTGGGGCAGGCTACAAAATACGCACAAAATACTGGGGCCCAGACATGGCAAAAATAAAAGTAGACGGCATAGAGGTCGAGGTTCCCGATCACTACACGCTGTTGCAGGCGGCAGAAGCTGCGGGCGCGGAAGTGCCGCGCTTTTGTTTCCATGAGCGCTTGTCTGTTGCTGGCAATTGCCGCATGTGCCTTGTCGAAGTGAAGGGCGGCCCGCCAAAGCCACAAGCCTCTTGTGCTGTCGGCGTGCGCGATTTGCGCCCCGGCCCGAACGGCGAAACACCTGAAATGTTTACCAACACCCCGATGGTCAAAAAGGCCCGCGAAGGCGTGATGGAATTTTTGCTGATCAACCACCCGCTCGATTGCCCAATTTGCGATCAAGGCGGCGAGTGCGATTTGCAAGACCAAGCCATGGCATTTGGCACCGATGGCTCGCGCTACAAAGAAAACAAGCGCGCCGTGGAAGATAAATACATCGGACCGCTCGTCAAAACCGTGATGACGCGCTGCATCCATTGCACACGCTGCGTCCGCTTCACCACCGAAGTCGGCGGCATCACTGAGCTCGGCCTCACAGGCCGCGGTGAAGACGCTGAAATCACCACTTATCTTGAACAAGCCATGACGTCTGAGCTACAAGGCAACGTGATTGACCTCTGCCCCGTCGGCGCCTTGACCGCCAAGCCAACCGCCTTCCAAGCTCGCCCGTGGGAACTCAACAAGACCGAATCCATTGACGTGATGGATGCTGTCGGGTCCGCTATCCGCGTCGACGCCCGTGGCCGCGATGTTATCCGCATTTTGCCGCGCATCAATGAGGCGGTCAACGAAGAGTGGATTTCTGATAAGACCCGCTTCATCGCCGATGGCCTGCGCACCCAACGCTTGGATCGCCCTTATGTGCGCAAAGGCGGCAAGTTGCTGCCAGCCACATGGCCGGAAGCGTTTGATGCCATTGCCAAAGCCGTCGCCAAATCAACCGGCGACAAGATCGGCGCAATCGCGGGCGATTTGAGCAGCGTTGAAGAAATGTACGCGCTCAAATCCTTGATGACTTCGCTCGGCTCAACCAGCATTGACTGCCGCCAAGATGGCGCAGCAATCGACCCATCGCTTGGCCGCGCGTCCTACCTTTTCAATGCCGGTATCGAAGGCATCGAAAGCGCAGACGCTGTGCTGCTTATCGGTTCAAACCCGCGCAAAGAAGCCGCCATTCTCAATGCCCGCATTCGCAAGGCATGGCGTGCCAACAACATGCCAATCGCTCTGATCGGCGAAGCGGACGAGCTGCGCTACGATTATGATTTGCTCGGCGCTGGCGCTGATACTTTGTCGGAAATCGTCGACGGCAAGCACAAATTTGCGTCTGTCTTGAAGAAAGCCAAGCGTCCTTTAATCATTGTCGGGCAGGGCGCTCTGTCGCGTTCCGACGGCGCTGCCATCCTCGGCTTAGCGGCAAAGTTGGCGATCAACTTGAAAGCGGTATCCGCTGAATGGAACGGCTTTGCTGTCCTCCACACCGCAGCCGCCCGCGTTGGTGGCCTCGACATCGGCTTCGTACCCGGCACAGACGGCAAATCAGCCAACGCAATGCGCGAAGGCATGGATGTTGTGTTCCTTGCCGGTGCTGACGAAATGGACGTCGCAAAAATCAGCGGCGCCTTTGTTGTCTACGTCGGTACGCACGGCGACAATGGCGCGCACCGCGCTGATGTCATTTTGCCAGGCTCAGCCTACACTGAAAAATCCGGCACCTTCGTCAACACTGAAGGTCGTGTGCAAATGACCAGCCGTTCGGGGTTTGCCCCCGGTGAAGCCAAAGATGATTGGGCAATTTTACGCGCCTTGTCAGATTCGCTTGGCCACAAATTGCCGTTTGACTCGCTGAACCAATTGCGCGCCGCGCTCTACCGCGATTACCCCCACATGGCGCAAGTCGGCACGATTGCCACCGCATCATTGGACGGCGTAGCCAACGCTGCCAAACGCGGCGGACGCCTCACCAAAGCGCTGTTCTTGAGCGCAGTGAAAGACTTTTATTTGACCAACCCGATTGCACGCGCATCGGCAGTCATGGCCGAATGTTCGGCGCTTGCCAAAAAGCACGGCAAGTTCCAACAGGCAGCGGAATAGGATCGAAGCAATGGCTGAATTTTTCTGGACTTGGGTATGGCCTGCACTGATCATTGCTGGGCAATCTGTACTTTTGCTCGTCGCGTTGCTCATTTTTACAGCCTTCATTCTTTATGCAGATCGTAAGATCTGGGCTGCTGTCATGCTGCGTCGTGGCCCAAATGTGGTCGGCCCTTGGGGCTTGCTACAATCCTTCGCTGACATGTTGAAATTTGTGTTCAAAGAGCCAATCATTCCTTCTGGCGCAAACAAAGTCATCTTCCTGCTCGCGCCGCTGGTCTCCGCTGGTCTCGCTTTGGCCGCTTGGGCAGTTATCCCGCTCAACGCCGGTTGGGCTGTCGCCGAAATCAACGTTGGCATTCTCTATGTTTTCGCGATTGCGTCCTTAGAAGTCTACGGCGTGATCATGGCAGGTTGGGCATCCAATTCCAAATATCCATTTCTAGGTGCTCTTCGCTCTGCCGCTCAAATGGTTTCCTACGAAGTGTCCATCGGCTTCGTCATCGTCACCGTTCTGCTGTGCGTAGGCTCACTCAATTTCACAGACATCGTCATGTCGCAAACCGATGGTTTGGGCACACGCCTAGGCCTCGGCTCGTCGCTGCTGGATTGGCATTGGCTTTCTCTTTTCCCAATGTTTGTGATCTTCTTTATCTCGTCGCTGGCCGAAACCAACCGCCCACCGTTCGACTTGGTCGAAGCGGAATCCGAGCTCGTTGCCGGTCACATGATTGAATATTCCTCGACCCCCTACATGATGTTTATGTTGGGCGAGTATATCGCAATTTTGTTGATGTGCGCCTTGATGACCATCATGTTCCTTGGTGGCTGGCTGCCGCCATTCGACATTGCGCCATTCAATTGGATACCCGGCGTATGCTGGTTCGTGCTCAAAATTTGCCTCATTTTCTTTATGATCTCGATGGTCAAAACCATGGTGCCTCGTTATCGCTATGACCAATTGATGCGTTTGGGCTGGAAAGTGTTCTTGCCGATCTCGCTGTTTATGGTGGTGGCGACAGCGTTTTTCTTGAAATTCGTGGCGTGAGGAAAAAGACATGAGTATTCTAGCCCAAGCCGCAAAGTCGCTTCTCCTCACTGAATTTGTCAGCGCATTCTTTTTGACTATGCGCCAATTCTTTGCGCCCAAACACACCATCAATTACCCAAACGAAAAAGGCCCAGTCTCAGCCCGTTTCCGCGGTGAGCATGCTTTGCGTCGTTATCCAAACGGCGAAGAGCGTTGCATTGCCTGCAAACTGTGTGAAGCCATTTGCCCCGCGCAAGCCATCACCATTGAGGCTGGCCCACGCCGCAATGATGGCACGCGCCGCACCGTTCGCTACGATATTGATATGGTCAAATGCATTTACTGCGGTTTTTGCCAAGAAGCCTGCCCAGTCGATGCCATTGTTGAAGGACCGAACTTTGAGTTCGCCACTGAAACACGCGAAGAATTGTACTATTCAAAGGAAAAGCTGCTCGCCAATGGCGATCGCTGGGAGCGGGAATTGGCACAGAACATTGCAATCGACTCGCCATATCGTTGATTGAATAAGAATGGACGGGCGTGAGCGCCTGAACTAAGAGACACGCGGCCCCAGACTTTAAGAGTCGGGCTCGCAAGGAAGGAACCGGGGGAACCCATGTTAACAGGTTTG